>JAURXE010000501.1 GCA_030654635.1 Pseudomonas sp. | reverse complement strand
GCTGGACACCTGGTTCAGCTCCGGGCTGTGGACCTTCTCCACCCTCGGCTGGCCCGAGCAGACCGAAGCACTGAAAACTTTCCACCCGACCGACGTGTTGGTCACCGGTTTTGACATCATCTTCTTCTGGGTTGCCCGGATGATCATGCTGTCGACCCACCTGACCGGCCAAGTGCCGTTCAAGACCGTCTATGTGCACGGTCTGGTGCGCGACGGCCAGGGCCAGAAGATGTCCAAGTCCAAGGGCAACGTGCTCGATCCGCTGGATTTGATCGACGGCATCGAGCTGGACGCCCTGCTGGCCAAACGCACCGGCGGCCTGATGCAGCCGAAAATGGCCGAGAAAATCGCCAAACAGACCAAGGCCGAGTTCCCCGAAGGCATCGCCAGCTACGGCACCGACGCCCTGCGCTTTACCTTCTGCTCGCTGGCCTCCACCGGGCGCGACATCAAGTTCGACATGGGCCGGGTCGAGGGTTACCGCAACTTCTGCAACAAGCTGTGGAACGCCGCCAACTTCGTCATCGAAAACACCGATGGCCAGGACTGCGGTGTAAATGACGAGCCCGTCGAGCTGTCCTCGGTGGACCGCTGGATCATCTCGGCGCTGCAACGCACCGAGCAGGAAGTCACCCGCCAGCTGGACAACTTCCGCTTCGACCTAGCCGCCCAGGCCCTGTACGAATTTATCTGGGACGAGTACTGCGCCTGGTACCTAGAGCTGGTCAAGCCAGTGCTGTGGGATGAGACTGCCAGCGTCGAGCGTCAGCGCGGTACCCGCCGCACGCTGATCCGCGTACTGGAAGTGACCCTGCGCCTGGCTCACCCCTTTATGCCGTTTATCACCGAAGAAATCTGGCAACGGATCAAGGCCCAAGCAGGCGTTGCCGGCGAGACCATCATGCTGCAGCCCTGGCCGGTGGCCAATGAGTCGCGCATCGATGCGGCGGCCGAAGCCGATATCGAGTGGGTCAAGGCGCTGATGCTCGGCCTGCGGCAGATCCGTGGCGAGATGAAAATCTCCATGGCCAAGCGCATCGACATCATCGTGCAGAACGCCAACACGGAAGACCTGCGCCGCCTGGCCGACAACGAGCCGCTGCTGAACAAGCTGGCCAAGCTCGAATCGGTGCGGGTGCTGGCAGCCGGTGAAGAAGCGCCAATGTCGGCCACCGCCCTAGTCGGCGACATGCAGGTGCTGGTGCCGATGGCTGGGCTAATCGACAAGGACGCCGAACTGGTGCGCCTGGACAAGGAAATCCAGCGTCTGACCGGTGAAGTGCAACGGGTCGGCGGCAAGCTGAGCAATGAAGGCTTCGTCGCCAAAGCGCCGGCCGAGGTGCTCGACAAGGAGCGCGCCAAACTGGCTGAGGCCGAACAAGCCCTGGGCAAATTAGTAGAGCAACGCGAGAAGATCGCCAACCTCTAAGGCTGCGCATTACCGGCCAAACAAGGCCCGCCTCGGCGGGCCTTGTGCTATGCAGCCTGCCCTGACCGCAAAGGAAACTACCGATGTACGCATTGATGGCATTGATCTTCGTCCTGGGCTACCTGTGTATTGCCCTTGAGCACCCGCTGAAGATCGACAAGGCCGCTTCGGCCCTGCTCACTGCCGTGCTCTGCTGGACGGCATTGGTATTCGGCGCCGAGCAGATCGCGCCGCAGCTGCTGGCTTCCAACCACGGCATCAACGGCGAACTGCGCGAACACCTGGGCGAGATTGCCGAGATCCTGTTCTTTCTGATTGGCGCCATGACCGTGGTTGAACTGGTCGACGCCCACGACGGTTTCAAGGTCATCACTGACCGCATCAGTACCCAGAAACGGGTGCCCTTGCTGTGGCTGATCGGCTTTATCACCTTCTTCCTCTCGGCGATGCTGGACAACCTGACCACCACCATCGTGATGGTGTCCTTGCTGCGCAAACTGATCGACGACAAACAGGAGCGCTGGTTCTTCGCCGGCATCGTAGTGATTGCCGCCAACGCCGGCGGTGCTTGGTCGCCGATCGGTGACGTGACCACCACCATGCTGTGGATCGGCAATCAGATCAGCACCGCTGGCATCACCACCAGCCTGTTCCTGCCCAGCCTGGTGTGCCTGCTGGTGCCCCTGCTGGTGCTCAGCTGCTACTTCAAAGGCGAAGTGCAGCGCCCGGCAAGCGTGCCCCAGGAACAAAACGTCGGCGAGCCGACCACGGCCTTCGAGCGGCAACTGGTGTTTGCCCTCGGCCTTGGCTCGCTGCTGTTCGTCCCGGTATTTAAAGGCGTCACTCACCTCCCCCCCTACATGGGCATTCTGTTTGGCCTTAGCGTGCTCTGGGTCGCCACCGAATGGCTGCACCGCGGCAAGAAAGATGAAGACAAACACCCGCTGTCGGTGGCCGGCGTGCTGCGCAAGATCGACACCACCAGCGTGCTGTTCTTTCTCGGCATTCTGCTGGCGGTGTCCAGCCTGGCCACCGCCGGTCATCTGACCCAGGTCGCCAGCGCCCTGAAAGACAGCCTGGGCAACGTCTACAGCATCAATATCGCCATCGGCCTGCTGTCCTCGGTGGTCGATAACGTGCCGCTGGTGGCTGGTGCGATCAAAATGTACCCGCTGGTCAGCCCCGAGGCACTGGCCACCGCCGGCAGTGAATCTGCCTGGCTCAGCCACTTCGTCGTCGACGGCACCTTCTGGGAGCTACTGGCTTACTGCGCCGGCACCGGCGGCAGCTGCCTGATTATCGGCTCGGCCGCCGGCGTAGCCGCCATGGGCATGGAGAAAATCGACTTCATCTGGTACCTGAAAAAAATCAGTCTGCTGGCCCTGCTCGGCTACCTGGCCGGGGCCGCCACCTATATCGGTATCGCCAGCCTAAGCTGACAGCCCCACCGCCCTGCGCCCTGCGGGGCACTCCAGGAGAAGCCTATGGAAACCAGCAAAACCCGCAGCAGTTTCTACCGCCGCCTGTACGTGGCCTGGCTGATCGACAGCGGTGCGGCCACTAGCGTGCCGGCATTGATCGCCGCCACCGGCATGCCGCGGCGCACCGCCCAGGACACCCTGGCAGCGCTGGCGGAACTGGATATCGACTGCGTCTTCGAGCAACAGGATGGCCAGCGTAACAACGCCGGCCACTACCGTATTCAGGACTGGGGGCCGATCAACCGCGACTGGATTGCCAGCCACCTGCCCGACATCAAGGCAGTACTGGGCTACAACTGATGGTGCTCGCCACAGTTGCCACTAAGTAAACTGCTGCCCGCTACCTTGATGGTGGCCATGAGGACACTCCATGCTGCATCACACGCCACTCATCGCTGCCATTGCCACGGGCTTTGTACTGGCCTTTCTGTTCGGCGCACTGGCCCATCGATTGCGCCTGTCGCCACTGGTCGGCTATCTGCTGGCTGGGGTGATGGTCGGTCCCTTCACCCCGGGGTTTGTCGCCGATCAGGCGTTGTCCAACGAGCTGTCGGAAATTGGCGTAATTCTGCTG
>JAURXE010000492.1 GCA_030654635.1 Pseudomonas sp. | reverse complement strand
GAAGCCCGGTTGGTCTTTTAACGGGCCGGTCTGGCCGAAACCGGACAGGCGCACCATCACCAGCTTGGGATTGATTTCATGCAATACGTCCCAGCCCAGCCCGAGTTTCTCCAGCACGCCGGGGCGAAAATTCTCGATCAGAATGTCGGTTTCACTGAGCAGTTGCTTGAGGATGGCGATGGCATCCGGGTGCTTGAGGTTCAGGGTCAGCGACTGTTTGTTGCGCGCTTGCACGAACCACCACAAGGATGTGCCTTCATAGAGCTTGCGCCATTTGCGCAGCGGATCGCCGCCATCGGGCGATTCGATCTTGATCACCTGGGCGCCAAACTCGGCGCAGATCCGCGCGGCGAAAGGTCCGGCGATCAGGGTGCCGAGTTCTATTACCTTTAACCCTGCGAGGGGTTTGCTGAGTTCCATGGCGGCTCCGATGCGGGATAGACGGGGGTAAGCCTATGCGATTGTGGTGGGGCAGGGAAAATGCACGTTGCCGCTAATCGAGCCTCGACACCGGCCGTTCTGGCGCCGCGCGTTCGAGGCGCTGTGGCGGGGGCTACTGCTCGCGCGGCCGAATAGGCCTTGCCGATGGGCGCGCGGTCTCTGTAAGGTCTAAGCATTCGCGTTGGTTTGGACGCGCGGTCAATTTGCCCCGTGGCGGTCAATCCGTGGTTGTCGTGTCGGCGAATCAGGAGGCGGCATGCAATTGCGCAACGCTATTCAGCTGATTACCTATCCCGACCGCTTCGGTGGCAACCTGGCCGGTCTTTATAAATTGCTGGACCGGCATCTCGCCGATGCTGTGGGCGGCGTGCATATTCTGCCGCTGTACCCCTCGAACGCCGATGCGGGTTTCTCACCGCTGACCCATATGGAGGTCGATCCTCGCTACGGCGATTGGGCCGATGTTGAGCGGATTTCGGCGCGTTTCGATCTGTGTGTCGATCTGGTGATCAGTCATGTCTCTGACGAGTCGCCAGAGTTTCTCGACTTCGTGGCCCATGGCCAGAACTCAGCCTATGCCGAGCTGTTCGTGCAGGTCGATCAGTTGGGCGAGATCGCTCAGGAGGATCTGGCCAAGATTCACATTCGCAAGGAGAAGGAGCCGTTCCGTAACGTGCATCTGGCCAATGGCGAGACCTGCCGGGTCTGGAGCACCTTCACCGAGCGGCAGATCGACCTGAATTACCAGTCCGAGCAGACGTACCGGTTGATGGAGAAATACATCGCCTTTCTCGCCGCACGCGGGGTCAAATTATTTCGTCTGGATGCCTTCGGCTACACCACCAAG
>JAURXE010000491.1 GCA_030654635.1 Pseudomonas sp. | reverse complement strand
ATCGGTGACCTGCACCACCAGCATGGCGTGGTGGGCGGTCAGCGAGCGGCCGCTCTCGGAGAAGATGTGCGGGTGCGGCAACTCCTGCGCATCGCAGAACTCCTTGAGCATACCGACCACCACGCCGGCGTAGTCGTCCATGTCGTAGTTGATCGAGCTGGCATTGCGCGAGTGAGTGCCGTCGTAGTCGACGCCCAGGCCGCCACCGACGTCGATATGATCGACCGGCAAACCGAGGCTGCGCAGCTCGCCGTAGTAACGAATCGCCTCTTTGAAGCCGTGCTGGTAGTCGGCCAAGTTGGCGATTTGCGAGCCCATATGAAAGTGCAGCAGGCGGATGCCCTGATCCAGCCCGGCGGCGCGGAAGCGCTCGACCACCGACAACAGCTGCGCCGCCGACAGACCGAACTTGGACTTTTCGCCACCGGTGTCGGCCCACTTGCTCGACGCCAGGGACGACAGGCGCACGCGCAAACCGATCTGCGGGGCGACCTTAAGCTCGACCGCCTCGTCGATCACCAACTGCACTTCGGATTCTTTCTCGATGACGATAAACACGTTGTGGCCGAGCTTCTGGCCGATCAGCGCCAGGCGGATAAATTCGCGATCCTTATAGCCGTTGCAGACGATGGTGCCGCCTTTCGGCGCCAGGGCCAGCACCGCCAGCAGCTCGGGCTTGGAACCGGCTTCCAGGCCGATGGAGACGTTCTGGGTGGCGATGATGCTTTCGATCACCGCCTCCTGCTGGTTGACCTTGATCGGGTACAGGGCGGTGTAGCGGCTCTGGTAGTCGAGCCGGGCGATGTTGCTGTCGAAGGCACCGGTGAGCTGGCGCACGCGGTCTTGCAGGATGTCCGGAAAGCGCACCAGCAACGGCAGCGACAGACCGCTTTTGCGCAGCTCGGCAACCTGCTCGTAGAGGTCGATCGGCGCGCTCTGCGGCCCGTTCGGGCGCACTTCAACGCGCCCTGCGTCGCTGATGGCGAAGTAGCCGGCGCCCCAATTGCGAATGCCATAGACGCTGCGGCTGTCTGCTGCGGTCCATTGGCTGCCGTCATCTTTGCGTGTGCGTCGTACGGGCATCGAGATATTCCTGTGAAAATAAGGGCGGCATACCCGCAAAAAGCGTAGCGGGCAAACGTGACGGGCAATGACGGACAGACCCGCCGAGAGCAAAAAAGTTTAACCGGCGCGGCGTTAACCGCCGGACTTCTTGGCCTTGAAACCGCGAGCTGCGAGCTCGCTCAGCAGCAGCTCGACGTGATCACCTTGAATCTCGATCACCCCCTCCTTGAGGGAGCCACCGCAGCCGCAGCGCTTTTTCAGGGCGGTGGCCAGCGCCGTCAGCGCCTCCAGGGCCAGCGGCACACCGCTGATGGTGGTCACGGTTTTGCCGCCACGGCCTTTGCTTTCGCGGCGCACGCGGGCGATGCCATCACCGTCTGGAATCTGGTTTTGTTTGCAGGTGCAGGCGTCCACCGGCTGATTGCAATCTGGGCAATGCCGACCGCTATCGGTGGAGTACACCAGGCCGCCGAGGGCCGCAAAGGAAGAGCTTTTCTTGAGCACCAGGGCGGTCCTCGCAGGGCTAGAAAATCGGTGAGCCGCAGGTGAGTAAAGGCTCGAGGGCGCGCAGTGTAACGGCAAAAAAGCCGCTTGCTAATAGCCCTATTGCGCCATTAACCGCAGGATTAGCGACGCCGTTCGGCATCCCCTACACAAACGCTCGAAATCTCTGACAAAGCGCACCCTAGGATGGGTATCGCCTTAGGTTCTGGCCGCCAAATAACGTTGCAGTGCCAACAGCGAGTCCGGGCAATAGAGTTGGTGTGCCACCTCGGCCAGCGCCGCCTCGATGCTGATAAAGCGCGCCTCCAGCACCTCTTCCGGTTGCAAGCGCAGCGGCCCATCGGACACAGCGGAAAACGCCGTGCACCAGAGCCGGCTTTCCGGCGCGTCGTAGAAGAAGTGGGCGTGTTCGAGCAGCGGCACACCGGCCACCCCAAGCTCCTCTTCCAATTCACGAGCGGCGGACTCGGCGTAGCTTTCCCCGTCCAGCACCATGCCACCGGCCGCCACGTCCCAGTAACCCGGGTACAGCGCCTTGCTCAGGGTGCGGCGGTGCACGCAGATTTCGCCGGCGCTGTTGAACAGCAGGATGTAACTGCCTCGGCCAATCAAGCCACGCTGGCGTAACTCCAGGCGCGAAACGCCACCGAGCGGCTGATCGGCCTCATCGACCCAGGCCACTTGCTCGGCATCCGAGGCGACTCGATGGGCCGCCTCCTGGGCAGAAATAGGCATGTTTTAGCCCTGAGTCAGCAACGTGCGCAGGTCGATGATCGCGGCGTTGGCCCGCGAGATGTAGTTGGCCATCACCAGCGAATGGTTGGCCAATACTCCGTAACCGCTGCCGTTGAGAATCATCGGGCTCCAGAGTGGCTCTTGCGCCGCCTCCAGTTCGCGGATGATCTGCCGCACGCTGACGGTGGCGTTCTTCTTCGCCAGTACATCGGCAAAGTCCACCTCGATGGCGCGCAGCAGATGGGACAAGGCCCAGGCCTGACCGCGGGCCTCGTAGAAGACATTGTCGATTTGCAGCCAAGGGGTTTTAACTATCTCTTCGCTGAGCTGCGGTGCCCCATCGACGGCCACCACTGCGTCTTTCAGATCAGTATTCAGGCGCACCCGGCCAACACTGGCTGACAAACGCTGCGACAAGGAACCCAGGCGGGTGGCCACATCGCCCAGCCAGTTGTTCAGGTTATCGGCGCGGCTATAGAACTGCGCATTCGGCTGGCTAGGGTCGGACAGGCGCACCAGATAACGATCCAGCGACTTGATACCTTCCCGGTATTCCTGCTCGGTGGCCGGCAGGGCCCAGCTTTTGTTGTCGAAGTTAAAGCGCGGCTCAGCCTTGGCCAAGTCCGGGTCTTCGGTGGACTGCGACTGCGAGCGGGCAAAGTCCTTGCGCAAGGCCCGCGACATATCACGCACCTGCACCACTACGCCGTATTCCCAGCTGGGCATGTTGTCGAGCCACAGACCAGGCGGGGCGAGGTCGTTAGACAGGTAACCGCCATCTTTGTCGAGCAGGGTCGAGGCCACGGTTTTTAGTGTTTCCACCGTGGTATAGCCACTGACCAGCGACCGCTGCGCGGACTCGGCCGCCGCTTGCGCCTGCTGCTGCACCGGAAAAATCCCCGGTTCCTGACTCCAGTACCAGCCAACCACACCGGCCACCAACAGGTACAAACCGAGCAGGCCACCCAAGGCTCGACTTAGCCAGAGTCCGCCAAAGTAGCTGCGCACATCCTCGACCGAGTCATCGACCCGATCACGCAACTCGGTTTTGCGGTTCTTCCAGTTCAACATGACGAAATCCTTCACTGACGAAATGAAATAGCTTGAGCCAGCTCAACTTAAACACTCGGCCGCTCGCGTACCCAGCACTATAAGGGATGCGCGAACCGTTGCGCAGCGCGTCACGGCAAACTTAGTGCGGGTGACACAAACTGAACCAATTGAACTAATCGATCAAAAAATAGACAAATGGCTGACGCCAATTGACCGACGGCGCCGATTACTGAATCATCCACTGCTAGCATAGCGCCATCATTTATCCCGCCAACCGCAACAACCAAACGCAAGCAGGCCATGCTCGAGCCAGAAGACCCCAGCAGCGACCGCCTTAAGCATCATTTTGCGAGGCGCGTGATCCACCAGGCGAGGCTGACCCTTGAGGTATGGCAGCGCCTCCAGCGTGGCGCCTGGAATGCCACCGAGATGGCTGAGTTGGTCGAGAGCAATTTGCTGCTGCTGCGCTACGCCCAACGCTTTGAACAAACCGAACACAGCCAGTTGGCCGAAGGCATTAATAACTGCCTAACGGCGGTGAGCGAGAACAACGGCCGCCTTAACAGCGAGCTGATCAGCGAGCTTAATCGGCTGATGCAGCGCCTGTCGCGCACCGGCCTGCGCCATAACGACCAGCTTGAGCAAACCCTGCTGCCGGCGCTGCGCAAGCCTATCTATATCGCCCTGCAAGACCATCAGCAAGCCGAGCGTTTGAGCCTGCAACTGCAGTCCTTTGGCCTGCTAACGCAAGCCCTGGACACCGCCAATGGCTTTCGCGCGGCCATGGCCGAGCGCCACCCGGCGGCGATCATTATCGACATTAATTTTGCCGGCGCAGGCAGCGGTCTGCGCTTGGCAGAAGAAGTGCAAAACAGCCGCAGCGAAAAACTCCCGCTGCTGTTTTTCAGTCAGGAAGAAACCGACACTGCTACCCGCCTGAGCGCCGTGCGCGCTGGTGGTCAGGCGTTTTTCATCGGCACCCTGGAGGCCTCCAACCTGCTGGAGCGCATCGAGACGCTAACCCATGCTGGTCAGTATCAGCCCTATAAGGTGCTGATCGTCGACGACTCGCGCGCCCAAGCCACCTACACCGAACGCACCCTCAACAGTGCCGGCATCCTGACCCGCACGCTGACCGAGCCGGCCCGGGCGATGAGCGAGCTGGCCGAGTTTCAGCCCGACCTGATCATCCTCGATATGTACATGCCAGGCTGCACCGGCATGGAGCTGGCCAAGGTCATTCGCCATAACGACCGCTATGTCAGCGTGCCGATCCTCTACCTGTCGGCCGAAGACGATCTGGACAAGCAGCTCGACGCCATGAGCGAGGGCGGCGACGACTTCCTGACCAAACCGATCAAGCCCCGGCACCTGATCACCACCGTGCGCAACCGCGCGGCGCGGGCCCGTAATCTGAAAGCGCGGATGGTCCGCGACAGCCTCACCGGGTTGTACAACCACACCCACATTCTGCAATTGCTCGAAGACTGCAGCTTCCGCGCCCGTCG
>JAURXE010000476.1 GCA_030654635.1 Pseudomonas sp. | reverse complement strand
GTCCAGCACCCGCACATGGCGCTGCAACAGGCCATCCCATTGGGCATTATCCAGCCCCGCCGCCGGGGCTAAAGTGACAACAGACAGCAGCGCCAAGGCGCAAGCCAGTGAGCGAAACAACTTCATATACGACCTCAAATTTTGCAGCTCAGTGATGAAAAATCGCGCCTAACTCAGACTGTGTGAAAACGTAGCGAGCGAAGGTTAGGCAAGGCAAAAACAGGCGAAAAAGCGCAGTTTACGAGTTGTAAATGAGCATTTTGAGCCTGTTTTTAACGCCGCATAACCAAGCGCAGTAGTTTTCACACAGTCTGGTCTGCACCGCGACTAAACCCCGTGCATGGCCGCGAAGGCCTGCTGCAAATCGGCGAGTAAGTCGGCCGGATCTTCAAGGCCAATATGCAGGCGGGCCATCACCTTGTCCTGCCAACGTTCGGCCGTCACGCTGCGTAATTTGCCGGGTTTGACCGGGATAATCAGGCTTTCATAACCGCCCCAGCTGAAACCTATGCCAAACAAGCGGGTGGCGTCGATCAGTCGATCGACCTGCGCGGCGCTGATGTTTGGGGCAAAAACCAGGCCCATCAATCCGTTGGCATAGCGGAGATTACAGTCGCGTAACCAGAGTGCATGGCCCTCGGCGCCGGGCAACGGCGGATAAAGTACCTGCGCCACTTCGGGTCTGGCGCTCAACCACTGTGCCACTTGCGCGGCGTTTTGTTGGTGCACAGTTAAACGCGCCGCCAAGGTACGCAGGCCTCGCAAGGCCAAATAGGCATCATCGCCGCTGATTGACATGCCTAGATCGCGATGGCCCTGGCGTAACCGTGCCGCCAGCGGTGGACCGCACATAATCGCCCCGAGCAGTACATCGGAATGCCCGACTATGTACTTGGTCGCCGCGTGCACCGACACGTCCACCCCTAACTCAAACACCTGCCAACCCAGGGGTGTGGCCCAGGTGCAATCGGCCACCAGCAGCGCGCCGTGCTCATGGGCAGCGGCCGCCAAGGCCGGTAAATCCTGCATCTCAAAAGTCAGGGAGCCGGCGGATTCGGCAAACACCACGCGGGTATTAGGTTGTAGTAATCCAGCAATACCGGCGCCCAGCAACGGGTCGTAGTAGCTGGTGTGGATGCCCATGCGCGCCAGCAGACCATCGCAAAAATCGCGGGTCGGCTGGTAGCAACTGTCGGTCATCAGCAGGTGATCGCCGGCCTTAAGCAGGGTCAAGAGCGTCGTGGTGATCGCCGATAATCCCGACGGGGTGAGCAGGCACGCCGCCGCCCCTTCGATGGCGCACAGCGCATCTTCCAGCGCCTGGGTGGTGGGCGTGCCATGCCGACCATAGGTGCGGCGGCTGCCGGCGGCGGCTTTCAGCTCCGCGGTGTTGGCAAACAGCAGGGTCGAGGCGCGCACGACCGGCACATTGACCGGCCCGTAACAGGATTTTTCGGCGCGACCGCTGTGGGCCAGGCGCGTGGCCGGGTGATCGCTGGGGTTATCGCTCATGGTAAATTCACGCAAGCAGGTCAGAAAGCCCACGCTAGAGGAAAAGCCCCGGATTGAATAGTCCGCACCATGGCAATGGGCTAAATCACTGGCGCCGTTAGGGTTTTCAGTTAAATTTAGCCTGCTGCTGTAACGCCACGCGCCGTTTGACATCCAATAGGCAGATTGCCGGAGAACCACCCATGCACCCGACCCTGCCGCTGCTCAATGCCTTGCACTTTCCAAGTTTGCGCCGTGGCGCGTTGGAAGCCTTGCAAGTCAACCTGACCTACCGCTGCAACCAGCGCTGCCTGCATTGCCATGTGAATGCCGGGCCGACCCGCACCGAG
>JAURXE010000472.1 GCA_030654635.1 Pseudomonas sp. | reverse complement strand
GTTGTAAATGAGCATTTTGAGCCTGTTTTTAACGCCGCATAACCGAGCGCAGTAGTTTTCACACAGTCTGCACTGCCGGCATTGCCGTTACACTGGACGTCAGTTATCCAGTCCAGCTTACGAGAGCAGAACATGAGCAGTGAACACAGCGTAAACGGCAACATCGTGTCCCAGATTAAAGGCGAATGGTGGGTCTGCCGCGAAAAAGGCGAGCAGATTGCCGGACCTTTCACCTCCGAAACCCTGGCCCGCGAAGTGGCTGCGGTACTGCAAGACCAACCCGCCCCACCACCGCGTCGGCGCAACACCTGACCCGCAAACCGGACTCTCCAGGCAGCCGTCACAAAGTCGTAACCGCACCGTCACATTGACAACATAGCCACAGCCGACACTGTGGCCATGACCGACCCCAGCCTGCATATCGCCCTGATCAGCGAAACCTTCCCTCCCGAATCCAATGACCTGGCCAGCACCCTTGGCCGTCTGTGCAGCGGCCTTAGCGCTCGCGGCCACCGGCTGCAAGTCGTGCGACCCCGGCAAAGCAGCGATGCCGGCCGGCGCAGCGACGCCGAGCTGCTACTGACCCACGGCTGGCCGCTACCCGGTTATCCGGGCCTGCAGTGGGGCTTGTCGGCGCGCCACAAACTGTTGCGCCAATGGCAACTGCAACGCCCGGACGTGCTCTATATCGCCACCGAAGGCCCGCTGGGGTTGTCCGCACTGTGGGCGGCGCGGCGCTTGGGAATACCGGTGGTCAGCGGTTTTCACACAGCCCTTCAGCACTATGCCAAGCACTCCGGGCGAGGCTTGCTGAGCCGCTTACTGGACCATTACCTGCGCTGGTTTCACAACCGCGCGCAGCTAACCCTGGTGCCCAGCAGCAACCAGTGCCTTGAGTTAACCCGCCGCGGTTTTCAACATTTACAGTTACTGAGCTGCGGAGTCGATGGCCAGTTGTTTCATCCACGTCAGCGCAACGACCTGTTGCGCGCCCGCTGGGGCTTGCACGAGGACGACATTGCCGTGCTGCATGTCGGCCGCTTGGCCGCCGAGCACAACCTCGACGTACTTGCGCCGAGCTTTCAGGCCTTGCAAGCGGCCTATCCGCAGCGCCGGTTCAAGTTGATCCTGATCGGTGACGGTCCGCAACGCGAGCCCCTACAACGGGCGCTGCCGCACGCGATCTTTAGCGGCCAGCAAGCTGGCGAGGCGTTGGCCGAGCACTATGCCTCGGGGGATTTATTGCTGCTGCCCAACATGCGCGAAAGCGCCAGCAATGTGCTGCTCGAAGCCCTGGCCTCGGGCCTTGGGGTGGTGGCCTTTGACCAGGCTGCCGCCAGCCAGCAGATCCGCCACGGCCACAACGGCGCCCTGGCACTGCCACATGACAACAACGGTTTTAGCGCCGCCGCGGTATGGCTATTGGCCGAGCGCGAAACCCTGCGCCGCGTCCGCCTGAATGCCCGGCAACACGCCAGCCGGCAAGGCTGGGAAAGCACTGTTGAGCTATTGGAAAGCTACCTGCGCGCAGCTGCGGCTTAATCGAAAGCCTTGGCCGGCGCGGCATAAGCCAGGCTCAAGGCTCCCCGGCCCAGGTTGATCGCGCCGGTGGCGCTGAGCATCGACAGTTGCAGGGCCACCGCTCGCTCGGCGCAGAGTTGTTCCAGCGCACAAAAGCCCGGCAAGTCGCGCACCACCGACAAATCGCCGGCGTAACTCAGGCACAGTTGCGGCGCCAGCAGTTCATTTGCGGCGACTCGCTTAGCCGCATGGGCAAAGAGTTTTTCGGCGGATTTCTCAAAGCTCGGCGACAAGGCCACCGGTTTGTCGGCGCCGCTTTGCACGCTCAACACCGGTTTTACATCCAGCAACGAACCCAACCCCAGAGCCGCACCACGCACCTTGTCGAGCAAGCCGCTGCGATCGCCCTTTTGAAAGCCGCGCTGACGCAAATGGGCCAGATCATCGGCGACGATAAAGGTGCAGGTTTGCCCGGCCAACTGCTCCAGCCGCGTGCGAATGGCATTCGGGTGGGCGCCGCTGCCGATCAGCCGCAACGCTTCGGCGGCCAGCAAGCCGACCCCGGCAAACACACTTTTACTGTCGATCACCCGCATCGCAAAAGGCCCAGTCAACCCGGCGGCAGCCCGCCGTTCGCGGTAACACTGCAACAGGCCAAAGGAAGCCTGGGTCGCATGTTCGAAAATCTGGCTGCGCTGACTGCACACCGTCAGGCACAGCAGGTAATCAAACTCGTTGACCAGCTCTTCCAACAACCACTGCTGCAACTCCAACACCGGCAACGGCTGGCTATGGTCACCGGCCAACACAGTCGGCAATTGCTGCTGATAAAACGCCTGAGTCGCCTGTGGCTCACGTCGATCAATAAAGCGCTGGCCGGCCACATTCAGCACTATCGGCAACACCCGTACCCCATGCGCCTGTAAAAATTCAGCGGGTAAATCGCAAGTTGCATCCACTACCAGGCCCACACGCACCGCCAACTCCTCGACCGCTATCGCGGCACTTATTGTGATGCGCATCACTGTGCGCGCCCCAGCGGCCGGCGTCTGCCCAACTGAATGTGGGTTTTTCGCGGGCACAAAAAAGCCCGCCGAATGGCGGGCTTCAATGGACCAAACAAACTTACTGCTGCTGACCTGGCAATGGCCGCAGGTTGACCTCAACCCGGCGGTTTTGCGCCCGACCATCGGCAGTCGCGTTGCTGGCAATCGGCTGATCCGGGCCGGCGCCACGGGTCGACAAACGCGTGCCATCCACCCCTTGCGCGGTCAGGTAATTGGCCACGCTCTGGGCGCGGCGCTGGGACAGATCCATGTTGTGCTGACGGCTACCGGTGCTGTCGGTAAAACCAACGATCTCGATGCTGTTCTGGTTGAACTGCTTGAACGAGCTGCCGAGGTTATTCAGCGGTGCATAGAAGTTGCTGACGATCTCGGCCGAGTCGGTGGCGAAGGTGATATTGCCCGGCATGATCAGTTTGATCTGATCGCCCTGACGCTGCACCTCAACACCAGTGCCTTGCATGCTTTGCCGCAGCTCGGCCTCCTGCTTGTCGGCGTAGTAACCGTAACCGGCACCCGCCGCGCCGGCTACTGCGGCGCCGATCAGCGCACCCTTGCCACGATTGTCATGATTGATCAAAGCACCCGCAGCGGCGCCCGCCAACGCGCCAAGGCCACCGTATTTAGCGGTTTTATTACTGCTCGGCGGCTGATTGTCATAAGGATTTTGCGACGCGCAACCGGCCAACAAAGCCACCACAGTGGCGGCAATCAACAGGCGACTCGGGGTAAACATAGGGTGCAACTCCTGAACATTTAATCGGCCCTTGTGGGCGTTGGTTATTGGAGCACGAAGGCGGTAAAAAATTCCCGCTTCAAGCCCGCACATAAGGGTTACTGCGCATTTCATCACCCAAGCGGGTATCCGGGCCATGCCCGGTGACCACGGTGGCGTCCTCATCCAGGGTATACAAACGCTGCTTGATCGAACGCTCGATGGTCGGGTAATCGCCGCCCCACAAATCGGTGCGGCCGATACCGCCGCGAAACAGCGTGTCACCGGCAATCAACAGCTTCGCCTCAGGGAACCAAAAACTCATCGAGCCTGGCGTGTGTCCAGGGGTGTGCAGTGCCACGCCACAACCGCAATCCAGGGCCTGATCATCGGCCAACCACTGATCCGGCGGCGGTACCGGCACATAGGGCACACCGAACATGCCGCACTGCATCTCCAAATTATCCCAGAGGAACTGATCCTCCTTGTGCAGATGCAAGGTGGCGCCGGTTTTTTCCTTCATCTGCCCGGAGGCGAGAAAATGATCCAGGTGCGCGTGGGTGTGAATGATGCTCACCACCTGCAGTCCATGGGCCTCCAGCTTGGCCATGATCAACTCCGGGTTACCGCCCGGATCCACCACTATGGCTTTCTTGGAAACGGGGTCGCCAATGATGGTGCAGTTGCACTGCAACGGCCCAACGGGGAAGGTTTCGCGGATCAGGGTGGGCTGCGCGGTCATCAACTCAAACTCCAAAACAGTACTGATCAGCAGTATCGCATGAGGCTTTACCTGGGTGAGCATCCACCCACGCGCGCGTAGCGTCCAAGGAGCAGGTAGCCGACAGCTCGCGGGAAGCATGCCTGGAAACTATCTTGCACAATGCGGAACCACAGAGGCACCGCCCCGGTCCAAACGTCAACGTATTTATCTGCTGGTTCTGCGCCTGGGCAGACTTATTTTCTACGAGGTTTTAGCCATGAACATTCCCCGCCGCCTTAGCCTGGTTGCCGTTTTATCCCTGGCGGCTTGCCCGGCCTTTGCCTTCAATTTGAGCGAGGCGGCTAATGTGCTGTCGGCGGCCAGCGGCAGCCAAGACAGCGGCGCGGCGGCTAGTTTATTAGGTAATCCGCAGAGCCTTGAACTGCTGCAAAGCCTGAGCAGCCTCAAGCTGACGCCGCAGCAGGCATTAGGCGGCACCGGCGCCCTGCTCGGCTTGGCGAAAAATCAGCTGCCCAGCGCCGAGTACAGCCAGCTGAACCAAAGCGTGCCGGGGTTGGAGAAGTTCGAGGGCAACAAGGGCCTGAGTCAACTCAACGGTCTGAGCGGCCTGCTCGGCAAATCAGCGGGCACCCCGCTGAGCGAAGAAACCAATGCCGCGTTGAGTAATGTGAATAGCCTGCCGGCACTGAATCAAGCCTTCAGCGCCTTGGGCATGGACAGCAGCATGATCGGCCAATTCGCTCCGCTGCTGCTGCAGTACTTCGGCCAGCAGGGTGTGCAAGGTTCGCTGCTGAGCAGCCTGGGCAGCCTCTGGGGCGTCGGCAGCGGTGCCTGATTAGTGTGCCGAACTGCTGACGACGCCATCAGCTCTCGCGCCGATATTCACCTGGTGATTTACCCGTCCACTTCTTGAACGCGCGGCGAAAGTTCGATGGGTCGCTAAAACCCAACAAGAAGGCGATTTCGTACAGCGGTAAATGGGTGGTGGTCAGGTATTGCAGCGCCAGGCGTTTGCGCACCTCGTCGAGCACCTGTTGATAGCTGGTACCCAGTGTGGACAGGTGTCGGCGCAAACTGCGACCGCTGGTGTGCAAGGCCTGGGCGGCGCTTTGCAGGTCGGGGAAATCGCCGGGGCGGGCCAGCAATAAACGCCGCACTCGGGTCAACAAACCGTCCTGTACATCCAGGGTGGCCAGCAAGGCTTCGCATTGCTGCTCGCACATCTGCACCGTGCCAGGGTTGGCCAGCGCCATCGGACGCTCAAGGTAGTTTTGCGGCAGGCTCAGCCAGTGATAGGGCTGATCAAACTGCGCCGTTACACCAAACACCTCGCTGTAACGTGCCGCGTAGGCCGGCGCCGGATAGGCAAAGCCGATAGCCAAGCCCTTCAATTCGCTACCGACTAAAAACCGCGCAATGCTGTACAGGCTGGCCAGCAAGCCCTCGACCGCGAAGCGGCTGAGCGGCCCCATCGGCATCGACTCTACCGCGCGCAATTGCAGCCGGCCAGGCTGCTCGATGATGTCCAGGTCAAAGGCCAGGCCCAAGACCCGGTAGTACTTCAGGGCAAACTGAATGGCCTGGCCGAGGTTGGCGCTGGCCAGCACCGCATAGCCTAAAATCCCGTGGGTGGAGACGTTCAGCCGCTGCCCCAGCAACAAGCCCAGCGCCGGCTCCTGGCAACGTTGCAAGGCGGCGCTGGCGAGCAAATTAAAGTCGATAAACGACAGCCTACCGTTAGGGTTATCCAGCGCTTGCGGCTTGACCTTGGCGGCGCCAAACAGCTCGGCGCGGCTGACACCCAGCTCCCCCGCCAGCCCTAACAAGGATTCAACGTAGGCAACCGGCACCAGTTCGGCAGTGAGAATCAGGGGCGATTTCATGGTTTATTCTTATTGTAGTATTGGCCAGATATGACCCAAATATTGGCTGAAGATAACCTTGGCGAGCCCCCTATAACAAGCCCATAGTGGCAAATGAAATAGGCCCATCACGCACAGGGAATCTCTATGGTCAGCAGCACCCCGGATGGTTTGCAAATTCGCCCACGGCAGTTGGATTTTGACTTGCCCAACCCGCTGCCGCGCCACTGGCATGGCGGCGATGCTTTCAAGACCCACCTGTTCAACGCCATGTCGGTGTTATTTCCCGATGGCGAGCGCTTCTTTATCGACTCGGTGCGGCTGTTTCGCGAGCAAATCGCCGACCCGGTATTGAACGAACAAATTCGTGGCTTTATCGGCCAGGAAGGTCATCACAGCCGTGAGCATCTGGACTACAGCGCGCGCCTGCGTGAGCTTGGCTATGACGTTGACTACCTGGAGCGCGGCCTCAAGCGGCGCTTGGGCTTTGTGCAAAAGCATCTGCCTCCGGCGGCGCAACTGGCCTCGACCGTGGCGGTTGAACACCTGACTGCGATTCTGGCCGACGCGCTGCTGAGCAATCAAAGAATGATGGGCGGCGCCGACCCAACCGTGGCCAAGCTATGGCGCTGGCACGCACTGGAAGAAACCGAGCACAAGGCCGTGGCCTTCGATGTGTTCCAGCAGGTGCACGGCAGCCGCTGGTTGCTGCGCCGGGCCATGTTGCAGAGCACCTTCTTCTTCACCTTCGACACCACCAAAGGCCTGATCCACATGCTCAAGCGCGATGGGCTGCTGTGGAACTGGCGGGTCTGGCGCGATGGCCTCGTCTGGCTGTGGGGCAAAGAAGGCATATTCCGCCAGCTAGTGCCGGCCTACCTCGACTTCTATAAAGACGGTTTCCAGCCCTGGCAGCACAACAACCTGCATCTGGTCGAAGCCTACCGCGCCGAGTTCGATGCTGCTGCCCCAGTGGCACAGCCGACGCCGGCAATGGCCTGCTGAGTCGGCGGCGCAGGCTTGTTACGACAGGCCTGCACCCAGACCAGAATGCATCCGCAACCTCATTTTCAAACCGTTGATCTGCAGCTGATGCGCCGCCAATCCGGCACCGTCAGCTGGCTAGTACCTGGCCAGAAACTCGGGCAAGTGACCTAGAAAGGGCCGCACCAGCCGCCACGGAAAGGCCGGCACGACACCCGACCTCACCCGCTTCTCGATCAGCCGAGCCATCTCGCGGGCGGCCTGGGCGGCCGGAATCGCGAAGGGCAATTTGCCGATATCGACCCCCTCGACTATGTCGGTGGCGATATAGCCGGGCAGGATGCTGCTGACCAGAATGCCCTTGCGCCTTAGCTCGATGCGCGCCGCATCCAGGTACATCTTGAACCCGGCCTTGCTGGCGCAGTAGGCCGCCTGACGAGGTATCGGCTGCAGCGAGGCCAGCGACGAGATGCCGACTATGTGGCCCTGGCCGCGTTCGAGAAAATGCGCCGTGGCTGCACTGATGGTGGCGATGGCACCGGATAGATTGGTTTGGATCAGGTTCAGCTCCTGAGCCAGATCGCCCCGCCCGATGCCCGTCATGTCATTGGCGCCGGCATTGACCACCACTATGTCGACGCCGCCCAGCCGCGCGAACAGCTCCTGCAGGGCCGGCCCGACACTGTCGATCTGGCAAACGTCTAGCACGGCCAATTCGACCCGCAGCTGCTTGCCAAAGGTGGCGTGCAGCTCGTCGCGCAACTGTTCCAGCAACGGCAGGCGGCGGGCGGTG
>JAURXE010000455.1 GCA_030654635.1 Pseudomonas sp. | reverse complement strand
CGTGGCCGGTGCCGGCGGCACCGAACTGAGCGACAAGCGCGAGGCATTGATAGCGTTTTCAAATACCTCTTGACCGTTATCGTTAATCTGCAATTCAAGCGAACTGGCGATTTGCAGCTTGCGTGAGCCTTCATCGCCGTTATAAGTGTAACTGCCGTCGGCATTGCGCGCAAAAGGCGGGGTTTTCCCTTGAAACCCCGAAAACAAGTACTCGCCGCGTGCGTTGCGTGAATTCATTAGCGACAACAACTCATTCTCACGCTCACCCAACTCGCTACCTATGGCCTGGCGATCCGTTTGACTGAGCGCGCCATTGCCCGCTTGCACGGTCAACTCGCGCACGCGCTGCAAAATATTGGTCACCGAGTTCAGGGTGCTTTCTTCTTGGGTCAGGCTGCTATTGGCCGCCGACAGATTGTTGTCGTACTGGCTGAGAATGTTTTGCTGCTGCTCCAATTGCAGTAGACGCACCGAGGCCACCGGATCGTCCGCCGGAGTCAGAATGCGATTGCCGGTGCTGATCTGCTCCTGGGTGCGGGTCACGTCAGCATAATTGCGCTGAATACCGGCAACCCCATTATTGAACGCTTGTATGGTTGAAATACGCATTTCATTGACCTCGACACTGAGCAACTCGCGCCAACTTTGCTGTTACGTTTGAGCCTAGGCATGAAGGGCCTGCGGCTGGTTTTATCTAAAGGTATTAATTAGGGTATCGAACAACGATCGAGCCACTTGGATGATCTGCGCCGAGGCGTTGTAGTACTGCTCAAACTTGATCAAATTGGCCGCCTCTTCGTCGAGATTGACTGCCGCGAGTGAGTCACGGTTATTGGTGGCCTGCTTGAGAATCGTGCCCGTCGCGTCACTGTCTTGCCGAGCTTGTGCGGTTAGGCTGCCAACCCGGCCGACCAGATCACCATAACCATCGGAAAAATTCACGCCACTGCTGGTTGGGAAACTGGGGTCAAGTCCAACAGTGGCTTTGGATTGTAAGTTCGCCAATTTCAGACCATTGCGGTTATCCGAAACACCGCTGGCATTAAAACTCAGCGAGAAGGTGTCACCTTGCTGCGGACGGCCACTGAAGGTTTGCGTCAGATTAAAAGTGCTAGTGCCTGAGGTAATGGTGTAGTTCAGGGTGTTGCTCTGGCCGGGAATAATTGCCAACGCGGCCGGTGCGACCGTAACCCCTGGAGGCAATGGCGCAGGAAACTGCAAATTGCCGCTGACCGCGTCATACGTCAGGGTCATAGGCGAGAAAGCCTGCAAGTCCGCCGGCACCAAGGGGCTTTGCGTATTAGTAATAGTTGGTTGAGCGATTAAGCCATTACCACGGTTTTGCAAATTCGCTTGCACGCGTAGAGGCGCGGCAAAAGCCAGTTGATCCGGCTGATCCAATACCGCGGAAATACTGGTGGCACCACGACGGGTAGGCTGCAGCAAAAACGTGTCGTTGGCATTAGGGGCAGCGCTAACCCCAAGATTAAAACCTTGATCTTTCCCCCCTGCATCGGCAAAGGTCAAGGTTGCGGGATAAGCACCAGGTGCAGGTGGCGTCACCGTCATCACCGCACCATCACTCAAGCGCCGGGCCGAGTAGTTAACTCCGTCATATTCAACGCGGTAATCACTGGTGGTCAGCACGCTGCTGTTGGTGATATTCAGCGTAGGTTGCACATTGCCGGCATTAGTTGAGAAGGCCCGCACGCGCAACGCCGCCAACGCCGGATCATTCATATCATTGTAGAGTTTCGCCCCTACTTGACCTTTTAGATCCAAGCCCTGCCCCAGCTGGGTATTGACTTGATCGCCAACAGCCAACGCCAAGCGACCGAGTGAATTAAGGGTGGTATCCAAGGTTTCGGCGCGGTAACGAATAAGCCCGCCGAGTTCGCCGCCGGTCACCAAACTGGTGATTGTTTGCCGAGCATTACCGCTGACGAAATCGACCTCTAAGCGGGTTGGGTCGGCTACCCCTTGCGAGGTTTCCAGCCGGCTGGCGAGGCTGCCCACCACCAACGGCTGGCCGGAGCCGACAAAAAGGTTGAGGGTATTGTCATCTTGAGGAACCACAGTCACGCCGACGTAGGTAGACAGCTTGCGGATGGCTTCCTCGCGAGCATCCAACAAATCGTTAGGCTGCTGGCCATTGGCCGAGGCAATCGCGATAGCATCGTTAAAACCGGCGATAGACGTTGCCAGACGATTAACCTGATCGGTAATCACGGTCATTTGCGTGTTAATAAAGGCGTTTTGCTCGTTAACGCGGTCGTATACGGAATTAAAGCGCCTAGCTAAACCCTGGCCTTCAGACAGCACCAATTGCCGCGCGGGAATATTGGCGGGGTCTTCGGCGGCGGTTTGTACGGCCTTGAAAAACTTCTGTAGCGCGGGCGTGATGCCGGTGGTTGAGCCGGCCAGCAGCGCATCGAGCTGATCGATCTGACTCTTGTAAGCTTGTACATCGCTGTTCAGAGCCGTGGTGTTGCGCACTTCAGCAGTTAAAAACTCGTTATAGGTGCGGCGAATATCCGTCAGCGTGGTGCCCGAACCGATATAACCAGCACCGGAAAACTGCGGCGCATTGGTGGCCTGCACGGCGTCCTGGCGACTGAAGCCTGGGGTATTGACGTTGGTGATGTTATGTCCGGTGACCGCCAACGAGGTCTTGCTGACCGACAGCCCGGACAGGCCAATATTGAGTAAGTCAGCCATGACTCACCTCCGCGCTTGGCGACTGCAGGCATGACGGCTCGGCATTATTTGGGAAATTAGTCATGGCCGCCTCAGCCCTTGATGGTCGCGACGTCTACCGACGCGACTGCCTGGTAGGTCTGCATTTGCTTGGCGATCTGCGCCACTTTGTTGGCGTACTGTGGGTCGGTGGCATAACCGGCGCGCTGCAGTTCGCGGACGAAGGTTTTCGGGTTGGCGGCGGAGTCCAGCGCGTTGTCATAGCGCTCGTTGTTCTGCAAAAAACTCACGTAGTCGTTGAAGCTTTGCTCGAACGAGCCGTAGGCACGAAACGAGGCGGACTCTTTGGTTGGCTTGCCGTCGACATATTCGGTGGTCAGCACCCGCGCCGACTCGCCCTGCCAGCTGTTATGGCTTTTGATCCCGAACAGGTTATGGCTGCTGCTGCCGTCTTGCTGACGAATAATCGACTTGCCCCAGCCCGTTTCCAACGCCGCCTGAGCCACTAGATAATTTGCATCGACGCCAATTTTCTCAGCGGCGGCTTTGGCCATCGGCAGCATGGTGGCGACGAATTCTTGCGGCGAGCTAAAAGCGGCCTTGCCCGGCGCCAGCGGAGGCTGAGCCAAGCGCCGGCCGGTAACAGCATCACTGCCATTGATACTCAGGGCCTTGTCGGCCGGCGCGGCAAAGCTTTTAGCCGCCAGCCAGTCGTTCTGCGCCAATGGCTGACCAGCAGCCGCGGCGCCAGTCGGCGGCACAATGCCGGCCAGCAAACGATCGGCCAACCGCGCGGGCAAGTGCAGGCGGCGCTGATTGAGCAGCTTGGAATCATCCCGTGCAGCGTCAGCAGCTGCCGGCGCGGTGGCGGCCAAACTGTTCGGCTGAACGCCACTGGACACCTGGGCGAAGGGATTAGCCCGGGCCGCACCAGGGTGCAGAGTTTTGCCCAGCTGACGCTCAAGCACATCGGCCAGACCGACACCGTTGCCCTTGGACATGGTCACAGCCAACTGTTGGTCGTACATATCCCGGTAGGCTTTGCTCTCATTGCTGTTCATGAAATTGCCATCGCCCACTACATCGCCGGCTTTACGCATGGCTTTGAGCATTTCATTCATGAACAGCGACTCAAACTCCTGCGCCACTTTGTGGATGTTGGCGGCGCTGTCACGGTCCTTGCCAACCTTGAGTTGATTGAGGCGGTTAAGGTCGGTAAAGGCACCGGAGTCGTGAGCGGCGCCAACGCCAGCACTGAGTCGTGAGTTCATGTCAGCACCTCAAATTACAATCAGGTCGGCTTGCAGCGCGCCGGCTTGTTTAAGGGCTTCCAGGATCGCCATCAAGTCGCTTGGCGATGCGCCCACCTGGTTAACCGCGCGGACGATTTCATCCAGCGTGGTGCCTGGGCCGAACTTGAACATCGGCTTGAGTTCTTGCTCGGCACTAACCTTGGACTTGGGCACCACCACGGTGTCGCCACCGGCTAAGGCATTCGGTTGACTGACAATCGGCTCCTCGGTAATGGTCACCGTCAGGCTGCCATGGGTGACTGCCGCCGGTTGTACCCGCACGTTCTGACCGATAACGATGGTGCCGGTCCGGGCGTTAATGATGACCTTGGCCATCGCTTGCCCGGCTTCAACTTCGAGATTTTCCAAAATAGACAGGTAATCGACCCGCTGACCCGGATCGAGTGGCGCACTGACCCGCACCGAACCGGCATCCAGCGCTTGCGCCACACCAGGCCCGAGCAGTTCGTTGACCTTGTCGACGATCCGCTTGGCGGTAGTGAAGTCGGCACGATTGAGATTCAGCGTCAGGGTGTTGCCCTGATCGAAACCACTCGGTACCGGCCGCTCGACAGTGGCGCCACTCGGGATGCGCCCGGAAGACGGTACGTTAACGGTGATTTTCGAACCGTCTGCGCCCTCGGCGTCGAAGCCGCCGACCACCAAGCTGCCCTGGGCGATGGCGTAGATATTGCCATCTACGCCTTTCAGTGGAGCCATCAGCAGACTACCGCCACGCAGGCTCTTGGCGTTACCGATCGAGTTAACCGTGACATCGATGCTTTGACCGGGCTTGGCGAATGCCGGCAAGTCGGCATACAAGGCCACTGCGGCGACGTTTTTCAGCTGTGCATTGCCGCCGACCGGCACCTTGATACCAAACTGCGCCATCATGTTATTGAAGGTCTGCAGGGTGAAAGGCGTTTGCGTGGTCTGGTCGCCCGTGCCATTGAGGCCCACCACCAAACCGTAGCCGAGCAGCTGGTTAGACCGCACGCCTTGGATGCTGGCGAGGTCTTTCAGGCGCTCGGCCTGCGCACCAGTGGCCAGCAACAACAGGCCAAGCCCAGCCAATAAAGCTTTCATGGTCCGCACCTTAGAATGGCCACAACGGGCTGATGAGCATGCGGTCGAGCCATCCTGGCTGACTGGCATCGGCGAAGGCACCGGTGCCGGAATAGGTGATGCGTGAATCCGCCACCCGGGTCGAAGACACGGTGTTATCGGTGGCGATGTCATCGGGGCGAATCAACCCGGCAATGCGCATCAGTTCATCGCCGGTATTGAGCGTCAGCCATTTTTCGCCGCGCACCGAAAGCACCCCATTGGGCAAGACTTCCGCCACGGTCACGGTGATCGAGCCGCTCAGGCTATTGCTTTGCGCTGCCACGCTCTTGCCTTCGGTATCGCGCGAACCGCTATAGCCCACATCCAGATTGAGGTTGGCGGCGTCCAGCGGATTGAGAATATTGCCCTGCCCTGGATTATCGACCGACACGGTACTGCCAAACAACGACGTCAGACCCATCTTCGCCGTGCTGTCCTTGCCGATTTTGGAGTTGGCGCCTTTGCTGGCTTGGGTCTTCTCATTCAGGGTAATGGTGATGATGTCACCAACCCGATACGCCTTGCGGTCGTCATACAGATTGCTGGCAAAGCCCGGCTGAAAAATAGCGCCGTTGTTCTGCGCCGCCGGCAGTGGCGTGCGTGGCATGACCGGCGAAAAATACGGATCATTGGGTTTTGCTACCGGCGCCACACAGCCACTCAAAGCCAAAGTGCCAAGGGTGATCAGTACAGTCATTAGCCGGTTCATAACTACTACCTCAGGGCTTGCGCTACGCGCCGCACCTAATTAATTAAAGGTTCTGACTAAGGAAACCGAGCATCTGGTCAGAGGTGGAAATAACTTTGGAGTTCATCTCGTAAGCGCGCTGGGTGGTGATCATATTGACCAGTTCCTCAACCACGCTGACGTTGGAGTTTTCCAGGGTGTTCTGCAGCACCGGGCCCAAACCGGTCAGGCCAGGAGTGCCGACTTGTGGCGCGCCGCTGGCACCGGTTTCCAAAAACAGGTTATTGCCGATCGCTTGCAAACCCGCCGGGTTAACAAAGTCGGCGGTCTGAATATTGCCCACCACCTGCGGCGTTGGGTTGCCACTCACGGTTACCGAGACGGTGCCGTCTTCACCAACAGTAAAACTCTGCACCTCGGCCGGCAGGACGATTGCTGGCTCCAAGGAAAACCCCTGGGAAGTCACCAACTGACCATTGGAGTCGAGGTGAAAACTGCCATCGCGGGTATAAGACACGGTGCCATCAGGTTGCAGAATCTGGAAAAACCCACGGCCATTCACGGCCATGTCCAAAGGTTGCTCGGTGGTTTGCAGACCGCCCTGGGTGAACTGCTTGGCGGTGCCAACAATGCGCACCCCGGTACCCAACTGCAAACCGGTCGGCAACTGAGTGTCCTGGCTCGACTGCGCGCCAGGCTGGCGGCGAATCTGGTAGAGCAAGTCCTGAAACTCGGCACGATCACGTTTAAAACCGGTGGTCGAGACGTTGGCCAAGTTGTTGGAAATAGTCGTCAGGTTCATGTCCTGAGCGGCCAATCCGGTTTTACTGACCCACAGTGCAGGCATCATAGTGATTCTCCTCGAGCGCCAGTTTCACGGCGCCTCGCGCTGGTAATTAGCTAATCTGCAAAACCCGCGCCATCGCCGTGTCATTGTCTTCGGCGGTGCGCATCATCTTGATATGCAGCTCAAATTGACGGGACAGCGACAAGATCTGCGTCATCTCTTCGACTGCATTAACGTTGCTGGCCTGCAAGAAACCGGAGTCCAGCCGTGCGTTAGCGTCGGCCTGCAATTGGCCGGCGCCTTTGTAATGGATCATGCCGTCAGTGCCCTTCTCCATCTGCGCAAGATCAGGCTTGACCAGCTTGAGGCGATCAAATTCGGCAATCACACTCGGCCCCTCGCCAAGGGCGCGAATACTGATGGTGCCGTCTTGGCCGATTTCGATTTTCTGCTCAGGCGGTACCGCGATCGGCCCACCATTGCCCATCACCGGCAAACCACTGCCGGTGCGCAGCATGCCGAGCGCGTCGACCTTCAGGCTGGCACTGCGCACATAGGCTTCGCTGCCGTCCGGAGCCTGCACGGCCAACCAGCCGTCTGCCTGAACGGCGACATCCAGATCATTACCGGTTTCTTGCAAGGTGCCTGCGGTGAAGTCGGTACCTGGCCGCTCGGTCATGGCAAACACCCGAGTAGGCAATGCCTCACCGAACAGCGGCATTGACCGGGCCTGTTCGAAGTCACGCTGAAAGCCACTGGTCGAGACGTTTGCCAAATTGTTGGCATGGGCGCGCTGGGCCAGCGTGTTCTGGCTGGCGCCGGTCATGGCGACGTACAACATTTTGTCCATGGCTTGCCTCCTCGGGTGGGCGCTGATCGCCCGCTGCTCTATTACAGCTAACAAAGCAAAGCCCATGCCATAGCAAAAATATTTCGCAAGCACTTGAAAAATATCAACTTAATAAAACAACAAAACCCCTTCCGGGGTTTATTGAGGCGAGCTAACGGCCAATGACTGCCGCCTGCGGCAAAGCGCTTGCCGCAGGCGTGAGAGGCGTTGCAGAAACCTAGAATCGACTCCAGG
>JAURXE010000447.1 GCA_030654635.1 Pseudomonas sp. | reverse complement strand
CCTGGATCATTGAGAATCGCCGCATCGACTGTGGCATTCGCGGCCGGAACCGCGTTGGCGTAGTAGACGCTGTTAGTTACGGCACCGATTACTTGTGGGCTCATCAGGTGATCCAGCAGCGCCAATGCTTCCTTGGGATGGGGCGCATCCTTGGGAATCACAACTGCATCGAACCACAGCAAAGCGCCCTCCTTGGGTATCTGGTACTTGATCTTGTACGGTTTGCCAACCTGCGCGGCCTGACTGGCGGCCAGAGCCACATTGCCATTCCAGGACATCGCCAAGCAGGTGTCGCCGTTGGCCAGATCGCTGATATTACGATCGTTATCGAAATAACGGATGGAGGGGCGGACCTTGGCCAGATGGGCCTCGGCCAGCTTCAGGTCATCCAGACTTTGCTGATTAATATCCAAGCCCAGATAACGAAACGTCGCGGCAAACACCTCGTTGGGATCGTTCAAAAAGCTCACCCCGCAGTCGGCAAAGTGCGCCACCACCTGCGGGTCGAGCAGCATCGCCCAGCTGTCTAGCGGTGCTGCCGGCAGGCGCGCCTGAATCGCCTGCTGCTGATAACCAAAGCCGGTAGTGCCCCACAGGTACAGACCGGCGTATTTATTACTCGGATCGAAACTGGCCATGTGTTTGAGCGACAGCGGATCAAGCCCCTGAAAGTGCGGCAACTGGGCCTTATTCAACGGCTGCAAGGCGCCACTGCTGATGGCCCGGCTCAGGTGCTGGCCGGAGGTCAGCACCAGGTCGTAACCACTGCGGCCGGTGAGCAACTTGGTATCGGCGGTTTCCATCGAATCAAAGTGATCGGCCACCACCTTAATGCCGGTTTTGGCCTCGAAGGAGCTGAGCGTGTCCGGCGCCTGGTACTCGCCCCAGATGTACAGATTGACTTGCGGCTGGTCGCTGGCCGCCTGTGCGCCGGCTGCGG
Source organism: Pseudomonas sp. (assembly GCA_030654635.1). Lineage (GTDB taxonomy): Bacteria > Pseudomonadota > Gammaproteobacteria > Pseudomonadales > Pseudomonadaceae > Aquipseudomonas. Next base: position 12,353 of record JAURXE010000447.1, on the reverse strand, counting down.
CCAAGCCTAGGCAGGTGCTGCCGAGCAAGGTACGAAGGTTCATGGCCATACTCCCCTAGTTGCGACTGTTGGCGGCGTATTGCGGCATGGTGATGCAGGCTACATTGCCGCCACCGAGCAGGATTTCCCGCGAGTTTTCAATGCCTATGATCCTGTGCTTAGGAAACAGCTCGGCCAGGGTCGCCTGGGCCACGCGGTCGTTGGGGTCATTGAACAGCGGCACGACAATCGCTGAATTACCGCAGTAGTAATTGATATAGGACGCGCAAATTTTTGTACCGGCCTGACGCAAGTGAGTGCCATCGTTCTGATCCAGCCCTTCGGCTTCTTCGGCCGTCCACTCCAGCACGCGCGGTTGCGGCAGCTTATGCACGATCAACTCACGGCCACGGGCGTCGCGGGTGCTGCGCAGAATGTCGTAGGCCTCCTGGTAGATTTCCCACTGCGGATCGTCGCGCTCATCGGTCCACTGCAGCACCACCTCGCCGGGACGGACGAAACAGGCCAGATCGTCGATATGCCCATCGGTTTCGTCGAACTTACAACCGCGCGGCAGCCAGATCACCTGGTCGGCGCCCAGGTAATCCAGTAGCCGTTTGGTCACCTCTTCCTTGCCAAGATGGGCATTACGATTGCGGTTTAGCAGGCACTGCTCGGTGGTCAGGATGCTGCCTTGGCCGTCAGATTGAATGCCACCATTCTCGGCAACCAAGGGGGCGCGGTAGCGGTCCAGACGCTCAATTTCGAGCATTTTTTGCGCGATCTGATCGTCCTTATCCCAGGGGTAATACAGACCACCATCCAGACCGCCGTATGCGTTGAACTCAAAGTCGATGCCGCGCACCTCGCCGGTTACATCGTTGACCACGGTCATCGCGCCGCTGTCACGAAACCAGGTGTCGTTGCAGGTCATTTCCACCACGCGGACATACTCGGGCAACAGGCGCCGAGCATTGGCATATTGCCCGGCAGAAGCGCACACGGTGACCGGCTCGCTGCTGGCAATCGCGGTGACGATATCCACCCAGACTTTCTGCGCCGGCTTGGCGCCATTGCGCCAAACATCCGGACGTTCAGGCCAGCCAAGCCAACAGCCAGCCTTAGGCTCAAATTCACCGGGAAAACGAAAGCCATCGGTTTTGGGAATGGAAGTCAGGGAACGTGCCATGGAACACCTCGGGTTGTTGTGCAGAGATGTCCAGACAGTACGCGGCGCCGAACCACCGCCGCCAATGACGATTTTCGCGGAATCCTTGAATTTAATTCACACTCTGAGTTCAGGTACCGTCCAACTGCTCACTCAGCCAGTCGAGAAACTGGCGCACCGCTGGTTTCTCCAAACGCATGCGTTCACAGACCAGCGCGTACTGCCCCAACGAGGTGACGCTGGCGGCAAAGGGCCGGACCAAACGGCCACTGGCCAGGTCTTCGGTGGCGGTCAGGTTATCGCCCATGGCCACGCCTTGGCCTTGCGCCGCGGCTTCTAGAGCAAGACCCGCGTGGGGAAAATACAGCTGCCGAGCGCCCTGCACATCGCCGGCATGGGTGGTCAGCCAGGCGGTCCAGGTCTTGCCATCCTGATCGTCGTGCAGCAGGCAATGGCGGGCCAGGTCCCTTGGCTGTTTCAGGCTGCCCTGGTTGAACAGGCCGGGGCTGCACACTGGGAAAAACAACAGGGTCGGCAGTGGCCGTACAAAGTAGTTGCTGGCATCGTCAGGGCCGGTGCCATAGGTGATCGCCAGATCAATCTCACCAATCGGCAACCGCCCTTCCAGTGGCTGCTCATGCAAGTGAAGGGTGATATGCGGGAAGCGCGCGCTGAAATCGGCCAGTCGACTGACCAGCCATTTCTGCGCCAACTCGGCGGTTACCGCCACCCGCAGCAAGGCTTGGGAGTCGGGGTCGCGCACCTCATCGCAGGCATCCAGAATCAGCTCAAAGGCTTGCTGCACACTCTGCAACAAACGCTGCGCGGCGGGCGTCGGCCTGATTTGTCGACCTTCGCGAACGAACAAACTGGCGCCGAGTTGTTCTTCCAACTGGCGAATCTGGTGGCTCACGGCGCTGTCGGTGACGCACAGTTCAGCCGCCGCGCGGCCAAAGTGGGCATGCCGGGCGGCACATTCAAAGGTGCGTAAGGCGGTAAGCGAAGGTAAACGGCGCATTGATGGGCTCCAGGCAGCGACCCTGCATGCTGCCCAAGCCGCCAGCCTTAGTCCAGCGAACCGGCTGAGAGCAATTATTTTCAGTAATCCGCGGCGACTCAGTAGACAACGGCAGGCGCCTCCTCCGCCAAGTTCACCGGTGCCGTCAGGGGGATTCGCAGGATAAAGCTGCTGCCCTGGCCCAGCTGCGACTCCAGCTCAATCTGCCCGCCCAGCAGTGCCGTCACCAGGTTGTACACCACATACAGGCCCAAGCCGGAACCACCCTGCCCCAGGCGCGTAGTGAAAAACGGCTCGAAAGCGTGATGGATTACATCGCGGCTCATGCCCAGCCCGTCATCCGTGATTTTCAGCAACATGGCCGGCTGGCCCTGCCAGCGAATCGCGCTGGCCACAATATTGATTTGTAAGTGCTCACGCTCCCCCAGGGCATGGGTCACCGCATTGCTCAGCAGATTAGTAATCACCTGCTCCAGTGGGCCCGGGAAAGAATCAAGCAGCAGTTCCTCACTCACCTCGCTCGTCACGGTAACCGGTTTGTGTTTGTACAACGGCGCCAGCGTACTGAGGGTTTCCTGCAGTGCATCAGTCAGTTTGAACTGCCGGCGGCGGCTGCTGGCTTGGTCCACCGCCACCTGTTTGAAGCTGGTCACCAACTCGGCTGCTCGCCGGGTATTGCGCTCCAAAATGGCGCAGGCCTCGGTACAGCTTTGCACAAACTCACCCAACTGCGAACGGCGCAGACGGTTGCCTTCGACATCAACCCGCAATGCAGCCAGATGATCGCTAAGAGTGGTGACCACTGTCATTACGTTACCCAGCGGGGTGTTCAACTCATGGGCCACACCGGCCACCAAACTGCCCAGAGCGGCCAGTTTTTCGCTTTGCACCAACTGCTGCATGGCTTGCGAAAGCTCTGCAGTGCGCGCCACCATTCGCCGCTCCAGCCCGATATTCAGCTCGGCCAGTTGCTGGCTGCTGCGCTGCACCTCGGAGATATCCAGCATGGTCTGAATCGCCCCATTCATGCTACCGCCGGCATCACGCAACAAGGTCGCCTCGGTATGCAGCCAGCGGTCTATACCGGCGGTGTAACTGTCGACTTCCAGCACTTGCGAGGAGAACTTCGACTCGCGCACATGCGAGCCTGAGACCTTGGACATGTCCTCAATCGTCAGGCCATCCATCAAGGCTTCGATTAGCAGCCGGTGGTCTTTACCCAGGGCTTTACCCAGATGGTGGCGCTTACCGACCATCACGCTGGCCGGAATACTGGTCAGGCGCTCGGCGGCGAAATTCCAGTGAGTCACTCGCTGTTCCTCGTCCAGCACGATCATCGCCACCGGACTGCTTTCGATAATCTGATTCAGACGCGCTTCGCTGTTTTTCTGCGCAGCCTCTACCTGCAGGCGCGCGGTGATATCGCGGAACAAGACGATACGGGCCGGCTGCTGACTCAAGCGAATGGCTTGCGTACTGATCTCGACATCGCGCAACTCGCCACTGCGGGTGACGCTGCGCCATTGGCTCTTGAGCGCGGCGCTGTCGATCTCGGTGGAGGCCTGGCGAATTGCCTCCAGCAAGGCTGGGTGCTGCGCCGGCTCAATCAGCACGCTGACTGGTAGCGTCGCCAGCTCGGCAAAGCTGTAGCCAAAGGCCTGAGTAAAGGCCTGATTAATCGCCAAGCAGGTGAGTCGCTCGGTGTCATACACCAACATCGGCGAAGGATTGTGTTCAAACAACAGGCGATAGCGCGCCTCCCCCTCCAGAAGTTGCGCGGTAGCGCGCTGGCGCATCCGCAGCAGGCTGATCAAAAAGCCTATGGTGGCCAACAGCAAGACAATCGCCGCCAGGGCGCCGAAGAACGCTTGTGGGTTGCTTTGGTAAAACGCCTTGGGTTTATTCAGTACAATGCTGCCGGCCGGCAAGGACTGCTGCGCCAAGCCCAAGCGTTGCAAGGCCGGGTAATTGAACATCACGGCTTGGTGCGCCACCTGAGTTCGCGCCTGGACCGAGCTGGCGCCGCTCAACAACGGCAGGGCCAACGCCGCCAGCGCCTGGCCCCGCCACTCGCCGCTGGTGACTTTGCCGCCGGTGATGCCAAAGCCAAGCGCCAAATCCAGACCTGTGAAGCTAGGCACCTGCAACAGCTCGACCAGCTTGGGCAGCGTCACAAAAGGATCGAGCAATCGGCCCTGCTCATTACGGATCCAGGCAGAGACAAACACCGCACTGTCGGCGGGCAAGTCGGGCAATATTTTTTCCAACTCCCCGATCGGCGTCGCCCGCAGGTCGCGCACCTCGGCAAACTGCTCGCGCGCCTGCTCGATCGCCTGAGCAAGGCCCTCACGGGCCACAGCAGTCGCCGCATCGCCGACCAGCACCAGGGTCTTGGCCTTGGGTAAAAACTCATGGATCAGCTGAAAGTTGCCGGCCACATCCTGCGAGTCCAAGACTTGATAGGCAGTACCGAGTCGACCCAGCTGCGCCTGATCAAGCTCGGGAAAACTGGCGAACACCAGAGGCTTATCGGCAAACAGTTGCGCGCGATAGCGTGCGACAAACTCCAGTGCCTGCTCATCCGCGGCCAGCAGAATATCCGGTGGCTGCTGAGCATATTTGTGGGCAATAAACTCGACCAGCGCGACATGATCCCGGGTGCTGAAGCGGGTAATATCGGCATTTTCGATATACAGCTCGACGGGTTGCGCGGCAGCCGCCAAGCCTTGCCGCACCCCACGATTGATCGACTCCGGCCACGGATTGCCTTGAGCCCAAGTGTGTAGCAACAGAATGCGTTTGGCAGGCGGCGCCGGTTCGGCCTGGACCACGCCCAAGCCCAAGCCCAACAGCAACGCCGTGAGTAAAACGTCGCGCAGCAGTAACGGCAAACGGAAATTGCAGCCTCGGCAAACCGGGCAAAACGCTGACAGCCAACGCATCTACACGCATCCTCGACGGGTTTGTCTGCAGCCCCGGTGTCCGAGGCCTGCCTACAGCGTAGTCAAATCAGCGGCTTGCCAAGCCTATTTAACTGCCTTTACAGCACAGGCGTAGCCTTGAGTTTGCGCAGCAGTTTGCTGTCGAGGACTTTTGATGGTTTGCCGATCAGGCTCTCACTGAGTTCGATGAAGTTCTCGGTGTTGACCTTGTCCATGCGCATCAAACCCTGAGCAACGTCATCGAGGGAATGCTTACCGGCGCTGCGCTGGCGGATTTCCAGGTCCAGCTCCTGCAGCAATACCACCGCCCGCGCCGTGACTGCGCCGGTCGAATGTTCGCCACGCAGGTTGTTGACCTTACTGCTCCACAGGGTGAGTTTCTTGCGGACCTGCTGGTAGCGCTCCTCGCTCATGCCGCCGGCGCGCCGGAGTAATTCGATGGCGTAGTACTCGGCAATGCCTTCACTGATCCAGTCGCTGGCATCGGTGTCGTGAATGCCGCTAAGCACATGCACCAACTCATGGATCAAAGAACTGGTGCCGTTTTCACTCACCAACGGCCGCTCGGCATGCATAAACAGCGAGTTGGGGCCCGACAAAGCACCACGCCACATTGGATCAGGGGCGCCGACCACCAGCAGCTTGCGCGGATCACGGGGGAACACCGCCTGCGCGTGCGGCCAAACGAAGGTCAGTAGGGTCAAGGCGTCCATCCGGCGCATGCCCGAGCCGACGGGGGCAGCAATGGTCACATCGGTTTCGCCCAGGCGGGTGCGCCGCGTGCCGATTTTGCCGGCCAAAATCCAGCCGGTCGGCCGATCAAAGGACTGCCTAGGATTGTCGATCCGAAAACGGTTCGGGCCAATACGCGGCCAGCCGGTCTCGACGCTTTTCCAGCCGTCGGGCAACTCCACTTGCAGGCGGGAGATCAGCTCGACTTTGTCATAGAGCACAACGTCAGCCGACGGAATCAGGTCATCACCGCGCAGCAACGCCCAATCGGCGGTAATCAGCGCCGAGTAGGCCCCAGAGGGCTCGAGCTGATTGATCCGCACGCGATAGCTGAGACTGGCTTTGCCGCTAGCTGGGGTCCAGGTGGCGTAGCCCTGGGCGTCCTCGTTCCACTGACCGTCGGCCTTAAAAGCAAAAAACTGTTCAGCCTTGGGCAGATAAAACTTAACGCTCTGCACCAATTCGCCTTTGGCCAGGGTCAGCTGCACCTCGGCCTCGGCGCTGGCCGGCAAAAAACGCAGCTGATAATCCAAATCGACCTTTTTGGCCGCCAACACGGGCGTACTCAGTAGCAGCAGACAGGCTGCCAAGCGCAGGCGTAAACCGAAATACATGACGTAGAATCCTTATTGGCAGTGCAACTTGCTGCTGATCGAGCCCGCGCAGGCCCGCTAACGACAAAACATCCAACCTTTCAGGTCGTGTGAAAACGTAGCGAGCGAAGGTTAGGCAAGGCAAAAACAGGCGAGGACGCGGAGTTTACAGCTGTAAATGAGCAGTCCGAGCCTGTTTTTAACGCCGCATAACCGAGCGCAGTAATTTTCGCGCGGCCTGACTAGCCGGAGCGAAAAATCAGGTAATCCTCCCAATCATCCTCGGCCACGCTGTTCTCGCTGAGCATGCGCCCGGATTGCGAGATGCGCTCGCGGTGCACCGCCTCCACGTCGCCACTGACCAGATAATGCCAAGCGGGCAAGTCTTTGCCCTCGGACACCAAACTATAGGCGCAGGTGGACGGCAGCCACTGAAACTGGTCTGCGGCCGCGGGCGTCAACTGAATGCAGTCGGGAACAAATTGGCGTCTATTGGGATAGTCGCTGCAACGGCAGCTGGTCAGGTCGAGCAGCTTGCAGGCAATGCGGGTGTAGTAAACGCTGCCGTCTTCCTCGTCTTCAAGCTTTTGCAGACAGCACAAGCCACAGCCATCACAGAGCGATTCCCACTCAGGCGCGTCCAGCTGAGCCAGGTTTTTACGTTTCCAGAAGGGTTCGACGGTGGCGGTCATGGCAACACACTGAGTTCTACAAAAGGCCGGCAGTTTAACAGCCGGCCCGGCTTAGTAGCTTGCCGTCGTGGCCCAAGCCGATTAATAACCGCGTGCAAACTCAACTTGCCCGCGCAGTGGCGTGCCGGCGCGATAGGCGCGCAGGTTGCGCAGAAACAACTCCACCATGGGCGCCGGTAGGGTTGGCGCGGCGCTGTGGCCGGTCAGCAATAAGCGTGGCGCCGTCCAGAACGGGTGTTCAGCCGGCAACGGCTCGCTGCGACAGACATCCAGCACCGCGCCAGCTAACTGACCGCGGGCCAAGGCGGCGAGCAAGTCGGCATCCACCACTGCCGCGCCGCGACCGGCATTGATAAACACGGCGCTGGGTTTCATTTGCGCAAACAGGGCGGCATTGAATAAACCCGCAGTGCCCGGCGTATCCGACAACAGGTTGATCAGGTAATCAGCCTGGGCGGCCTGCTTGGCCAACTGCGCCAAGCCCAGCACCTGCTGAAACGGCGCTTGCACCCTAGCGTGACTGGCGATGCCAAACAGTTGCAGGCCAAAGGGCGCCAGCAGCTGCGCCACCTGAGCGCCGATCTCGCCACAACCCACCAGCAACAGCCGCCGCCCGGCCAAGCCGTTCGGCGCCCGCTCATCCCAGTGCAGCTGTTGTTGGCTGGCCACTCTGGCCAACAGCTGACGCTCATGGGCCAGCAGGTAGGTCAGCAGGTACTCGGCCATCAACTGGCCGAAGATGCCGACCGCGCGACTCAAGCAATAATCACGCGGTAAATCGGCGGCCAGCAGCGGCGTGATGCCGGCCCAGGTCGACTGCAGCCAACGTGGTTTGAAGCCTTGACGGAGCAAGCCGGCAAGTAAATCCGGCTGACCGAGCCACAGCTCGCAGCCAGCGGCGTGCTGGCTTAACTTGGCAAGCGTATTACCAACACAGAGTTCAAGCGCCGGTTCGGCTTGCTGCAACAGCGCCGCGTAGGCGCTGTGCTGTTGCTCAGCAATCAATAAACGCATGGCTTACATCGGGTCGTTGCGACGCAACAGCTCTTCCGGCAAATGCTCGATGTACTCGTCTTCGGCCGGTGGCATTTGCAGGTGATAGCCCTGTTTTTCCAGGTTGGCCAAGACCAGCGTGATGTCTTCGCGGGCCAGTTGACGCTCGGGCGTCAGCACTAAATCGAAGGTATGAATCGGCGGGCCAAACGCCACCAGCAAGCTTTCCGGTACCCGTTTAAGCGCCTGACTGCGCTCGACATAGAGGTACATCTCGTTCTTGCGCGGGCTTTTGTAGATGGAGCAAATACGTTTCATGCGGTTTCCTCGGCTAACAACTTCAGCAATGCCTGGCCCATTAACTCGCGCCGCCAGCCACGCAGGGCATCGGGCAGTTGATAAGGACCGTTCGGAAAGCCGGTTTTCAATAAGGCATCCAGGGTTTTCTTGCGCAGCATCAGCTCTTGCGCCATATCCAGACGCTCGGCTTCACGCGTGCCAAAAGCCCGCAGTTTTTTCAGCAGCGCCGTGGCCTCCATCGGCAACGGCTCGGCAACACTTGGCGGCCATTCGGCCTCAGGCAAGGCAGCGGCCTGTTTAATCAGCTGTAACAGGGTTTCGCCATCGTGGCGCACGGTGCGCGGGTGCATCTCTTCAATGCGCGACAAGCTGGTCAAGTTGTCTGGTTGGGTGCGCGCCAACGGCCAGAGGGTGTGATCGCGCAAAATATGGTTGCGCGGTTTGTTACGCGCCCGCGCCTCACGCTCGCGCCAGGCGCAGAGTTCACGCAGCACGGCCAGTTGCGCCGGGGTCAGCTTCCAGGCCAACTTGGCCTCGCGATAAGCGTCCTCGGGGCGTACCTCGCGATGCATATTGCTGACCAGTTCGGCTCCGTCTTCCAGCACCCCGGCGGTTTTTTCCGCAGAGAGCTTTGGCGCCAACACGCGATAGACTTCGGCCAGGTGCACCGCATCTTCGGCGGCGTAGCTGATTTGCGTGTCGCTCAACGGCCGCTGCAACCAGTCGGAGCGGGTTTCGCCCTTGGGCAGATCAAGCCCCAACACCGCGAGTACCAGCCGCGAATAGCCCATGGAGAAGCCCATATTCAAATAGGCCGCAGCCAACTGGGTATCAAACAACGGCGCCGGCATGCTGCCGGTCAGACGCAGCAGCACCTCAAGGTCTTCGCTGCAGGCATGCACCACCTTGATCACCGCTGGGTTCTCCAGCAAGGCGGCGAAGGGTTGCCAGTTGTTAATCAGCAACGGATCGATCAAATAAGCACTGCTGCCGTCACCGACCTGAACCAAGCCGGCCAACGGGTAGAAGGTATCGACCCGCATAAACTCGGTGTCCAGGGCCACAAAGGGCAAGTCTTGCCACTCGGCGCAATACAGCGCCAGGCTCGCGTCATCGCGAATCCAATGAATATCAATGGCCATACAACTCTTCCTCATCAACGTTGGCCATGATCCTGCCGGCCTTCTCTAGGCCGCAGTATATATCGCCAGCGCCCATAGCCGGGTATTCACGGCTTGCCGGGTGCTGCGCTCAGTTTTATCCTGCCTGCGCTGCGTCCACTCGCGCTCAGACCACTCAAAGGAATGCCATGAAGAAGCTTCTGGGCCTTATCGCCCTCTCGATCAGCGCTGCCGCTGGTTACCTGATCCTCACCCCCAGCCCCATCGACCCTGTGGCCTGGGATGCGCCCGTAGCGCCAGCCATGAGCGGCGTGCTGGTGGTTAACAACGACCTGCAAGGCGCCGAACTGCTCGCCCAAGGCAAACTGGACGGCCCGGAAGACACCGCCGTGGATGCCCAGGGCCGGGTCTATGCGGGCCTGCATAACGGCAAGATAGTGCGCATTACAGCCGATGGCACAGTGGCAACCTTCGCCGACACCCAAGGCCGGCCGCTGGGCATGGACTTTGACGCTAAAGGCAACTTGATAGTCGCCGACGCCTTTAAAGGCCTACTCAGCATCGACCCGCAAGGGCAAATCCGCGTGCTCAGCACCGAGGCCGAAGGCGTGCATTTTCGCTTTACCGACGATCTGGACATCGCCAGCGACGGGCGTATTTACTTCACCGACGCCTCGGACAAATTCAAGCAGCCCGACTACCTGCTCGACCTGCTAGAAGCCCGCCCCCATGGCCGCCTGCTGCGTTACGACCCGGCCACCGGCAAAACCGAACTGCTGCTCAAAGACCTGTACTTTGCCAACGGCGTGGCGCTGTCGGCCAATGAAGAGTTTGTGCTGGTCAACGAAACCTACCGCTATCGCATCGCGCGCTACTGGCTAAAGGGTGAAAAAGCCGGTCAGCACGACATCTTTATCGACAACCTGGTCGGCCTGCCCGACAACCTGCAAGGCGATCGCGCCGGCACTTTCTGGGTGGCGCTGCCCACCCCGCGGCTGGCCGACACCGATGTACTGCATCGCAAGCCTTGGGCCAAAGCCCTGCTGGCCAAACTGCCGCGCGCCCTGTGGCCCAAGCCGCAGAAATATGGCCTGGTGCTGGCCATTAACGAAAACGGCGAAATCATCCGCAGCCTGCACGACAGCAGTGGCGAGCACCTGCGGATGATCACCTCGGCGAAACCGGTGGGTGATTGGCTGTACCTGGGTAGTTTGAATAACGACCGCATCGGCAAACTGAAGATCAAGTAAATCGCGTTGCTCAACCGTACAGCGCTGCGCTTGCGCAGTTGATGACTCACCGGAGCCTGCCATGTCACTCGCCCAACTGCTTAATCCTGCGCAACTGCATGCGCGTCAGGCCCAGCCCAACCTGGTGCTGCTCGATTGCCGCTTCGCCCTCGATGATCCGGCCTATGGCCGGCGCAGCTACAGCGAGGGGCATATCGCCGGCGCGCAGTTTGCCGACCTGGAGACCGATCTCTCCGGTCCGGTACAAAAAGGCTTCACCGGCCGCCACCCGCTGCCGGAGCCGGCCACATTGATCGAGCGGCTGCGCGCCTGGGGCGTTAACAACGACAGCGACATAGTGCTGTATGACGACGGCCCCGGCGCCTTTGCCGCCCGTGCCTGGTGGCTGCTGACCTGGCTGGGCAAGCGCGACGGAGTGTTTTTGCTCGATGGCGGCCTCAAGGCTTGGCGCGAGGCTGGTTTAAACCTGACCAACACTGCCAGCACGCCGACCTTGGGCAACTTCAGCGGCCAGGCCGACCCGCAGTTGTTGCTGACTGCCGCCCAGTTGCAGCAACGCCTGAGTGACCCGCAACTGTGCCTACTGGATGCCCGCGCCTTGCCGCGCTTTCGCGGCGAGGTGGAGCCACTGGACCCGGTGGCCGGGCATATTCCCGGCGCGCAATGCGCGGTGTTTACCGACAACCTAGATGCCAACGGCCGTTTTCTGCTGGCGGCCCAGTTACAACAGCGCTTTGCCACGCTGCTCGGCAGCCGGCCAAGCAGCGCTTTAGTCGCCTATTGCGGTTCGGGCGTGACGGCCTGTCACAACCTGTTTGCCCTGTGTTTGGGCGGTTATCCCTTGGCGCCGCTGTATGCCGGTTCCTGGAGCGAATGGATCACCGACCCGCAAAGACCCGTCGCCCTTGGCGATCAGTAACGGCTGCATATAATCCGCGGTGCTTTAGCGCCACGGGTTATATAGACAATAAGCAAAAGCCTAAAACAGTTTAAAAACAGCCTTTTACGGCCGAGTCTTGGTACTACACTCGAACTTATGCGGCTAAGGCCGCTTCCGGTTCGGCCTCTGCAACTCGGTTTACTCGCTTATATGTGTCAGGCCCGCCGGTTACCTTTGACGAGGGATTTATGGGTATTGCCGCCAGCGATTTACGCCAACACGTGATCCGCCCCACCTTGGTTTACCTGGGCCGCCACTCCCCCAGCGCAGAAGCTTTGCTGCTCGGGGTTGCCGCCTGTCAATCGGCCCTCGGCGCAGTACTCACCGACCGCCGTGGCCACGGTCTGTACCGCATCGCCGAACAGCGCCATCAGCAAATCTGGGATCAGCACCTAGCCCTCGACCCCGATCTGGCCAGCAAAGTTCGCGGCCTGGCCAGTCAGCATGCTTTTCTAACCGCCCCACACTTGGAACTGACGGTCAACCTGCGTTACTCCACCGCCATCGCCTGGATGTTGATCGAAGCCGCTGGCAGCAAACTGCCCGACAGCCATGACCTGCTGGGTCTGGGGCAGATTTGGCGGCAAGTGTTTCAGCCCCAGGGGCAGTCGCGGGACTTTCTGAA
>JAURXE010000446.1 GCA_030654635.1 Pseudomonas sp. | reverse complement strand
CCGATTGTTTGGCTGTCGGAAACCGACGCCAAGCGTGCCGGTATCGAGGACAACGACTGGGTCGAATGCTTCAACGCCAACGGCGCACTGACCGCCCGTGCGGTAGTCAGCCAGCGGGTTAAAGACGGCATGGTGATGATGTATCACGCCCAGGAACGGATCGTGAACGTACCAGGCTCGGAAACCACCAAGACCCGTGGCGGTCACCACAACTCGGTAACCCGTGTGGTGCTTAAACCGACCCACATGATCGGCGGCTACGCGCAGCAGTCTTACGGCTTTAACTACTACGGCACCGTGGGCTGTAACCGCGATGAGTTCGTGGTGGTGCGCAAGATGGACAAAGTTGATTGGCTGGATGGCACCGATGGCGATGCCTTACCACAACCCCTGCCGACCACTATTGACTGAGGAGTACTGACATGAAAATTCGTTCACAGGTCGGTATGGTTCTGAACCTCGACAAATGCATCGGCTGCCACACCTGTTCAATCACCTGCAAAAACGTCTGGACCAGCCGTGAAGGCATGGAATACGCCTGGTTCAACAACGTTGAAACCAAGCCCGGCATTGGTTACCCGAAAGAGTGGGAAAACCAGGACAAATGGCGCGGCGGCTGGGTGCGTAACAAAGACGGTTCGATCAACCCACGGATTGGCGGCAAGTTCCGCGTGTTGGCGAACATCTTCGCCAACCCGGATCTGCCAACTATCGACGACTACTACGAGCCGTTCGACTTCGACTATCAGCACTTGCACACCGCACCCTTGGGTGAGCACCAGCCGACCGCACGGCCGCGCTCGGTGATCACCGGCAAGCGCATGCAGAAGATCGAGTGGGGCCCAAACTGGGAAGAAATTCTCGGTACCGAGTTCGCCAAGCGTCGTAAGGACAAGAACTTCGACAAGATCCAGGCCGACATTTATGGCGAGTATGAAAATACTTTCATGATGTACCTGCCGCGTCTGTGCGAGCACTGCCTGAACCCAACCTGCGCGGCGGCTTGCCCGAGCGGGGCGATCTACAAACGCGAAGAAGACGGCATCGTCCTCATCGACCAGGAGAAATGTCGCGGCTGGCGGATGTGCATCAGCGGCTGCCCGTACAAGAAAATCTACTTCAACTGGAAGAGCGGCAAGTCCGAGAAGTGCATCTTCTGCTACCCACGGATCGAGGCCGGTATGCCGACCGTCTGTTCGGAAACCTGTGTGGGTCGCATCCGTTATCTGGGCGTGCTGCTGTATGACGCCGACCGGATTCTGGAAGTGGCCAGCACCCCGAACGAGCAGGACCTGTACCAGAAGCAACTGGATATTTTCCTCGACCCGTTCGACCCAGCGGTAATCAAGCAAGCTCTGCTCGATGGTGTGCCGCAGTCGGTGCTGGACGCCGCGCAGAAATCCCCGGTCTACAAACTGGCGGTGGACTGGAAGCTGGCGCTGCCGTTGCACCCGGAATACCGCACCTTGCCAATGGTTTGGTACGTGCCGCCACTGTCGCCGATCCAGAACGCGGCAACTGCTGGCACCGTGGGCATGAACGGGGTGATCCCGGATGTCGATAGCCTGCGGATTCCGCTGCGTTACCTGGCCAACCTGCTCACCGCCGGTGATGTAGCGCCAGTGAAGCGGGCCCTGAAACGTCTGTTGGCGATGCGTGCCTACAAGCGTTCCGAGCAAGTCGATGGCGTGCAGGATCTCAAAGTCTTGGAAGACGTTGGTTTGAGCGTGGCCCAGGTTGAGGACATGTACCGTTATCTGGCGATTGCCAACTACGAAGACCGTTTCGTGGTGCCCAGTGCGCACCGTGAATCGGCTTCCAGCGATGCCTTTGCCGAGCGTTCCGGTTGTGGTTTCACCTTCGGCAGCGGTTGCAGCGGCAGCTCGGACACCAACATGTTTGGGGCCAAGAAAGCCAACAAACGCGACATCCTGAAAACCGTACAGTTGTGGGAGGACTGAGCATGCAAATCCTCAAAGTGATTTCCCTGCTGCTGGATTACCCCACCGAGCAATTGGTGGCCGGGCGCGAAGAGCTGACTCAAGCCATCACCAGCTGCCGGGATATCAGCCCGCAGCAGCGCTTGGCGCTGCATGAGTTGCTGGCGCTGATTTGCGACCACGACTTGATGGACGGCCAGGAGCACTACGGTGCCCTGTTCGGCCGCGGTCGCTCGCTGTCGTTGCTGTTGTTTGAACACGTGCACGGCGAATCCCGTGACCGCGGTCAGGCCATGGTCGACATGATGGCGCAGTACGAAGCCGCCGGGTTTGCCATCGGCGTCAAAGAGCTGCCGGACTACATTCCGCTGTACCTGGAGTACCTGTCCACCTGTGAAGACCTGGAGGCCCGCGAGGGCCTGGCCGATGTGGCGCATTTGCTGGCGATCTTGGCGGCGCGTCTGGATGAGCGCGAAAGCGCCTATGCCGGGTGCTTTCGGGCGCTGCTGCAAATTGCCGGCGTCGAGCCGCACGTGGCGGTGGCTGAGGTGCGTGAGCAAGTGGCCGCCGAGGTGCGCGACGACTCGCTGGAAGCCCTGGACAAAGTCTGGGAAGAGGAGGCCGTGGACTTTATGCAGGCCGAGCAACAGGACCGCTGCCCAAGCATGGCCAGCGCACCCGGCAAGGCCCGCGAAGAGTCGGCGATTCCACTGCATTGGGTCGATTTCAAACAGGATGGGTTGGCCACTGAACTGACCCAGGAGGCACGTCATGTCTAAGTTGAACTTGTTGATGTTCGGGGTTTACCCCTATATCGCGCTGGCCATCTGCCTGATCGGCAGCTGGGCGCGCTTCGATCTGTCGCAATACACCTGGAAGGCTGGTTCCAGCCAGGTGTTCAACCGCAATGCGGCCGAGCAGCGCTATATGCGCATCGCCAGCAACCTGTTTCACGTCGGCGTGCTGTTCGTGCTGGCCGGACACTTTGTTGGTCTGCTGATGCCGGAGTCGCTCTATCACCATGTGATCAGTACCGAGAACAAGCAACTGTTGGCGATGGTCTCCGGCGGCTTCTTCGGCACCCTGTGCCTGATCGGCTTGCTGATGCTGGTTAAACGCCGCCTGACCGATGACCGGGTGCGGGCTTCGTCCAGCACCTCCGACATCATGATCCTGCTGGTACTGCTGGCGCAGTTGGTGCTCGGCCTGCTGACCATCTTCGCCTCGACCAAACACATGGACGGCTCGGTGATGGTGCTGTTGGCCAACTGGGCGCAATACACCGTGACCCTGCAGCCGGTGCAAGCCGCGCAAGCGATCGCCTCGGTGGGCCTGGTGTACAAG
>JAURXE010000429.1 GCA_030654635.1 Pseudomonas sp. | reverse complement strand
CAGGCTCGATCTGCACCACCCGCATCGTTGCCGGTGTCGGCGTGCCACAAATTTCCGCAGTCGCCAACGTTGCGGCAGCTCTGGCTGGCACCGGCGTGCCGCTGATTGCCGACGGTGGCATCCGCTTCTCCGGCGACCTGTCCAAGGCCATCGTTGCTGGTGCTTCGTGCGTGATGATTGGCTCAATGTTGGCGGGTACTGAAGAAGCACCAGGCGAAGTCGAGCTGTTCCAGGGCCGTTCCTACAAGGCTTACCGTGGCATGGGTTCGCTGGGCGCCATGGCGCAATCACAAGGCTCCTCGGACCGTTACTTCCAGGACTCCTCGGCCGGTGCCGAGAAGTTGGTGCCTGAGGGCATCGAAGGCCGCGTGCCGTACAAGGGCGCCATGAGCGCCATCGTCCATCAGATGATGGGCGGCCTGCGTGCCTCCATGGGTTACACCGGTTGCGGCACCATTGAGGAGATGCGCACTAAACCGCAGTTCGTGCGTATCACCGGCGCCGGCATGGCCGAGTCGCACGTGCACGACGTACAAATTACCAAGGAAGCGCCCAACTATAGAGTTGGTTAATCGACGCTTTTGAAATGAAGAAGACCGGGGCTGTCGCTGTTGTTTAACAGGGCGGCCCCGCTCATTTATGAATTCTGCTACGAGAGACGGTTATGGCCCACGATATTCACGCGCACCGCATCCTTATCCTCGACTTCGGTTCCCAGTACAGCCAGCTGATTGCCCGCCGTGTGCGCGAGATCGGCGTGTACTGCGAGTTGCATCCTTTTGATATGGACGACGCGGCGATTCGGGCGTTTGCCCCGCGCGGCATCATCCTCGCCGGTGGTCCGGAGTCGGTGCATGAAGCCGACAGCCCGCGCGCGCCGCAGGCGGTGTTCGATCTGGGCGTGCCGGTCTTCGGTATCTGCTACGGCATGCAGACCATGGCCGAGCAGTTGGGCGGCAAGGTTGAAGGCTCGGACTTGCGTGAATTTGGTTATGCCCGTGTTGATATCGTTGGCAAGTCACGCTTGCTCGACGGTATCGAAGACAGCGTGGACGACGATGGCCTGCTCGGTCTCGATGTGTGGATGAGCCACGGCGACAAAGTCACCACCCTGGCGCCGGGTTTCCATATCCTGGCCAGTACCCCGAGCTGCCCAATCGCCGGCATGGCCGACGATACCCGTGCTTACTACGGCGTGCAGTTCCACCCGGAAGTGACCCACACCAAGCAGGGCGGGCGCATCCTGTCGCGTTTTGTGCTGGATATCTGCGGTTGCGAAGCCTTGTGGACGTCGTCGAACATTGTTAACGATGCGATTGCCAACGTGCGCGCCCAAGTCGGTAGCGCCAACGTGCTGCTGGGCTTGTCCGGTGGGGTGGATTCGTCGGTAGTAGCGGCCTTGCTGCATAAGGCGATTGGCGACCAGCTGACCTGCGTGTTTGTCGATAACGGCTTGCTGCGTCTGCACGAAGGCGAGCAGGTGATGGCCATGTTCGCCGAGAACATGGGCGTTAAAGTGATTCGCGCCAACGCCCAGGATTTATTCCTGAATAATCTGGCCGGCGAAGCCGACCCAGAGAAGAAACGCAAAATCATCGGCCGCACCTTTATCGAAGTGTTCGATGCCGAGTCGTCCAAGCTCGACAACATCAAGTTCCTCGCCCAGGGCACCATCTACCCGGACGTGATCGAGTCGGCCGGCGCGAAAAATGGCAAGGCTCACGTGATCAAGTCGCACCACAACGTGGGTGGCTTGCCAGATGACATGAACCTCAAGCTGGTTGAACCGCTGCGCGAACTGTTCAAAGACGAAGTGCGTAAGTTGGGTCTGGAGCTCGGTCTGCCATACAACATGGTTTACCGTCACCCGTTCCCAGGCCCGGGCCTGGGTGTGCGTATCCTCGGTGAAGTGAAGAAGGAATACGCCGACCTGTTGCGTCAAGCCGACCATATCTTTATGGAGGAGCTGCACAACTTCGACTGGTACCACAAGACCAGCCAGGCCTTCGTGGTGTTCCAGCCGGTCAAGTCGGTTGGTGTGGTCGGTGATGGCCGTCGTTACGCTTGGGTCGTGGCGCTGCGTGCGGTAGAAACCATCGACTTTATGACCGCTCGCTGGGCGCACCTGCCTTACGAGCTGCTGGAGAAAGTCAGCGGCCGGATCATCAACGAGATCGCAGACATCTCCCGCGTCACCTACGACGTGTCGAGCAAGCCACCAGCGACCATCGAGTGGGAGTGATGCGTTAGCGGGACGGCTTCCTGATCGTCGGCCATGCTGCGTTGCGTCCTCGCTTTTAATGCTCACGTAGTGCAGTACGCTGCGCTTAAAAGCTCCGGGGCGCCTTGCCTGGCCTTAGCCCAGTAACCCTTTTTCCGCGTCACCTGTTCGATTTTAAAAGCTTCTAAAAAGCCGGTCCGTCAGAGACCGGCTATTACATACCTACCTTGTCTCCCCTGATGGGCCCAGCGTGTTGTTCTAGAAAGTCCCCCTATCTAGAGGTGTCTGTACCCATGTCATTTACCCGCAGAAAAGTGCTCGCCGGCTTGCTCGGTCTTAGCGTTGTTGGCCTCGGCGCCGGTGGCGTGCGTTATTGGCTGGGCCGGCCCCGCGCGGGCAATACCCATGACTATGAATTGATCGCCGCGCCCCTGGATCTCGAGCTGGTGGCGGGTCATCAGACCCCCGCCTGGGCCTATGGCGGGCAGGCGCCAGGTCTGGAATTGCGGGTGCGGCAGGGCGACTGGTTGCGGGTGCGTTTTATCAACCATCTGCCGGTCGCCAGCACCATCCACTGGCACGGCATTCGGTTGCCGCTGGCCATGGATGGGGTGCCTTACGTCTCGCAATTGCCGGTGTTGCCCGGTGAGTATTTTGACTATCAGTTCCAGGTGCCGGACGCCGGCAGCTTCTGGTATCACCCGCATATCACCAGCAGCGAGCAACTGGGACGCGGTCTGGTCGGCCCCTTGATTGTTGAGGAGCGTGAGCCCTCAGGTTTTGTCCATGAGCGCACCCTGTGCCTGAAGAACTGGCACGTGGATGAGCAGGGCGCCTTCGGTGCCTTTAGCCTGCCGCGCGAAGCCGCCCGTGGTGGCACGCCGGGGCGCTTGTCGAGCATCAATGGCGTGCATGCGCCGACCCTCGATCTGCCGGCCGGGCAGGTGGTGCGCCTGCGTTTATTGAATGTCGATAACACCCTGACCTATCGCTTGAACTTGCCGGATGCCGAGGTGCAGATCTATGCCCTGGATGGCAATCCAGTGGCGCCGCGCCCGCTGGGCAAAGAGTATTGGCTGGGCCCGGGCATGCGCATCGATCTGGCTTTGAAAGTGCCGGCCCCCGGCAGCGAGTTATCCCTGCGTAACGGCCCGGTGCGGCTGGCGACTCTGCGCGCAGCTGATCAGCCGCTGATCGCTGGAGGCCGCGAGTGGCCGCCGGCTCTGCCGGCCAACCCGATCAGTGAGCCGGACTTGGCCAGCGCCGAAACCCTGCGCTTTAGCTTCGAGTGGGTCGGCAGCCTGTCGGAAAACACCGCCAACGGCGCGCCGCGCAGCTTCTGGCAGATCAATGGCGAGGCCTGGGACATCAGCGACAAGAACTGCGCCGACAAACCCATCGCCACCTTGCAGCTGGGCAAGAGTTATATCTTCGAGCTGCGCAATATGGCGCAGTACCAGCACCCGATCCATCTGCATGGCATGAGTTTCAAGGTGTTGTCGTCCAATCGCCATCAGGTGATTCCGTATTTTACCGACACCTACTTGCTGGGCAAAAACGAAAGCGCGCGCATCGCCCTGGTGGCGGATAATCCGGGCAGCTGGATGTTCCATTGCCATGTCATTGACCATATGGAAACCGGCTTGATGGCGGCGATTGAAGTGGCGTAGATGCGCGGAGCACAAGTGGGCGGTTGGGCAGACGTAGGGTGGGCTCAGGAACGCACCGAACAGCCCACCATTGCGCAGCAGCAGCCCGTCAGTCAGTGGTTAACCGTCGATCAATCGCGTACTGCCTTCGGCGAGTACACCCTACGAATTTGGTGGGCGGGCACATAGCTTTTATCAATGCCGGACAGTTTCGGCCCAGTAGCGTTAGCGGATCATCTTATGCGTAAACCAACCATCATCGACCGCAGCCAAGACCAGCACTTTATGCGTGAGGCCTTGGCCTTGGCGGCGGCCGGTGCAGCCCTTGGCGAAGTGCCGGTGGGCGCCTTGCTGGTGCAGGACGGCGAAGTGATTGGCCGTGGTTTTAATTGCCCGATCAGCACCCACGATCCCAGCGCCCATGCCGAGATGGTCGCCATCCGCGACGCGGCCAAGGCCCTGGCCAATTACCGCCTCCCCGGTAGCACCCTGTATGTAACGCTGGAGCCGTGCAGTATGTGCGCGGGCCTGATAGTGCATGGGCGCATCGCCCGGGTGGTGTTTGGCGCCAGCGAACCCAAGGCCGGGGTGGTGCACAGCCGTGGCGAGTTCTTCACCCAGGGTTTTCTCAATCATCGAGTGCTGGTGGAAGGCGGGGTGTTGGCCGATGAATGCAGTGCAGCGCTAAGTGCCTTCTTCAAAGCGCGTCGCCAGCAAACGTAGGGTGGGCAACCGCGAAGCGTTGCCCACCGACTCTTTTGCATTTAGGCGCGGTGGGCTGAAGCCCACCCTATAAAACTGGTAGGAATGGTTTTCGCTTAAAGCGGCGCTAGCACTTCCGCCGGCGGAGTCTTGTTGATACCCGGCAGGTGCAGGTTGTTGTCGGCGATCTGGCGGTCTTCCAGCTGCGGCTGAGTCACCCAGGTGAGGATGTCGTAATAGCGGCGGATGTTTTGCACAAAGTGCACGGTCTCGCCGCCACGGGCATAGCCATAGCGGGTTTTGCTGAACCATTTTTTCTGCGAAAGACGCGGCAGCATCTTCTTCACATCCAGCCATTTGTCGGGATTCAGCCCTTCGGCCTTGGCCAGCTTGCGGGCGTCTTCCAGGTGCGCGCCACCGATGTTGTAAGCGGCCAGGGCAAACCAGGTGCGATCCGGTTCTATCAGGCTGTCGGGCAGCTCGTTCTTGATCTGGGCTATGTATTTGGCGCCGCCGCGAATGCTTTGCTTGGCATCCAAACGGTTGACCACGCCCATGGCTTGCGCGGTGTTTTGGGTCAGCATCATCAAGCCGCGCACGCCGGTTTTTGAGGTGGCCTCGGGCTGCCACAGCGACTCTTGATAGCCCATGGCGGCCAGCAGGCGCCAGTCCAGTTGCAGGGGTTTGG
>JAURXE010000206.1 GCA_030654635.1 Pseudomonas sp. | reverse complement strand
AATGGCGGCATGGGCGACCGGCGTCATTAAGCGTCGCAGTGCCGGTTTAACCCCGCTGGCAATGACTGTTTGTTGCTCCAGATGCTGAAACAAATCGGCCACCAGGCCCGCATCATCGCACTGGCGCGGCGATAACTGCGCGCCGGCTTGCTGCAGTTGCTGGACAAAGCTGTTTGCCGACCAGCCGCGTTGGGCCGGTGGTAGGGTCTGCAGCGTGGTAATCGCTTGTTGCAGCGCCGGCCTATCAACCGTAACCGCGTTGGTTTGGCTAACAGGCTGGTTGGACTCAACCGCGCGCAGACGTTGAATGGCCTGATAGGGCGCCGCCGCATGCTGCGACTCCACAAACCGTTGATGGTGCGGCTCAATGCGCGGTTCAACTAATGGTTCAATTTGAAATTGCTTGAAAACGGCCGCCATTTGCTGGAAGTAAGGCAGCAATTCGGTGCCTAAGACTGTGGCTGCGGTGCTGTAAAAAACTTCGCGAACCACGCCTGGCTGTTGGCGCAGATGCAGTTGCGCTTGCAGGGTGCGAACCAAAAAGTCCAGAGACAGGGGGTTGTCGAGATCTTTGCTAGCGGTGGCATTAATGCGGTTGAGACTGGTGCAGTTACGCCACTCCAACGTACCGAGGGGGTCACGCAAGCGGCGCACCAGGCTGCGCAACTCGAGCAGTTCATCGACTTCAGTATCGTCGACTAAATGCCACTCTTCAGCGCTGGACGCTGGCGCCAGCGGTTGGCTGCTTTTGTTGGTTAGCTGCAGGTAAATGGCCTTTGCCGTTTCATTAATGATGCGTTCGCGCTGGCTGCACAGGTGAATAAAATCGCTGCAGGCTTGTTCTTCGCTATTGCTGTTGGCGCGGATGCGCTGCTCCTTTAACGCCTGCACTGTGGCGTCAAGTAAGCTGGCCAAGCCTGGCGGCAAATGTGTAGACAACACCTGGCACAAGGCATTTATGCAGCCAACGGGTTGCTGTGTTTTCATCCCTATCCTCAGCCTCGCGCCATCCACGGCGGGCGTCCTAGAACTATAGACCAGGTGCCGTGGCTGGCGGCTCGCGTATGTCTTGAGCGCCTGAGACTAGCCGCGCAGTCGCAGGCTTTATGGGTTATTGCAGGGCGTATTTTTTCACCTTGTCGAACAGTGTGGTCTTGGCCATGCCCAGCGCCTGACTGGCCTGGCTGAGGTTGCCGTGGTGGCGCTCCAGGGCGGCGCTGAGCAAGGCTTTTTCAAAGGCCTCGACCGCTTCGACGAAGGCCAGGCCGCTGTTCTCATGGGCCAGGGCCGATTTTTTGAACAGCGGCAGGCCGAGGGCGTAGCGCTCGGCGACGTTGCGCAGTTCGCGCACATTGCCCGGCCAGTCGTGGGCTTGCAGGCTGGCCAGGCTGTGTCTATCAAGCTCGGAGGCCGCGCGGTCAAAGCGCAGCGCGGCTTGCTGGGAGAAATGCTCAAACAGCAGCGGTATGTCCTCGCGGCGCTCGCGCAGCGGTGGCAGCTCCAGAGTCACCACGTTGAGGCGATAATACAGGTCGCTGCGAAATTGCCCGGCTTTGCCCAGCTCGTCCAGGTCTGCCTTGGTGGCGGCGATTACCCGGCAATCCACCGCCACGCTCTGGTTCGAACCGAGGCGTTCGAGGCTGTGCTCTTGCAACACCCGCAGCAGTTTGATTTGCAGGTTGAGGGGCATGCTCTCGATTTCGTCGAGAAACAAACTGCCGCCGTTGGCGTGTTCGATCTTGCCGATTCGGCGTTTGCTGGCGCCGGTAAAGGCATGGGCCTCGTGGCCAAAAATCTCGCTCTCAAACAGGTTTTCCGGCAGACCGCCGCAGTTGAGGGCGACAAACTGCTGGCTCTTGCGCCGGCTGAAATCATGCAAGCAGCGGGCGACCAGCTCCTTGCCGGTGCCGGTTTCGCCCTCGATCAGCACGTTGGCCGAGGTGTCGGCGACATTGGCGATCAGCTCGCGCAGCGCCTGCATGGCCGGCGAACGGCCCAGCAGACGTTCCTCCAGCGCCTGGGTGCCGGCCAGTTGGCGGCGCAAGGCGCAAACTTCGCGGGCCAGTCGGCGTTGCTCTAGGGCACGGCGCGTCACGTCGACCAGGCGCTCCGGGGAAAAGGGTTTTTCCATAAAATCGTAGGCGCCGTCACGCATGGCGGCCACGGCCATGGAGATATCGCCATGGCCGGTAATCAGCACCACGGGCAGGCTGCGGTCGCGGGCCTTGAGTTGCGCGAGCAATTGCAAACCGTCGATGCCGGGCAGGCGAATGTCGCTGATGACGATACCGGCAAAGTTGTCGCCCACCGCCAGCAGCGCTTCCTCGGCCGTGCCGACGCCGATGCTGGGAATGTCTTCCAGGCTCAGGGCTTGCTGGCAGCCGAGCAGTACATGGGGGTCGTCTTCGACGATCAGGACGCTGAGGTGGTCATTCATGTTGATGGGTCTCGGCGTGGGAGGGAACCAGTGGTAGGCACAGCTCAAAGGCGGTACCGCCGGCCTGCGGATGTTGTACCGAGAGGCTCCCGGCGGCCGCCACGGCCAGGCTGGCGGACAGGGTCAGGCCCAGGCCCAGACCTTGCTCGCCGGGTTTGGTGGTGAAAAACGGTTCGAACAGGTGCTTGCGCAGGGCCGGCGGGATACCCGGGCCGTTGTCGCGGATCTGCAGCCGGTAGTGCGCGCCGTCGACCCGGCCGTCCAGCCAGAGATGCCGCTGCTCTTGCGCGCGCATGGCGTCCAGGGCATTGACGATCAGGTTGACCAGAATCTGCTCCAGGCGCGTCTGGTCGATGGCCAAATGCGCGTCGCTGTAAGCCCGGTGGATCTGCAGCGGGGTCTCTTGCAGGCGCGGGTGCAGCAGGAATAAGGCGGCGTCCATGGCCTTGTTCAGTTGCGCTTGGCCGCTGTCATCGGAGCGCCGGGCAAAGGCGCGCAGGCTGGCGGTGATGCGGCCCATGCGGTCGACCAGCTGATTGATGGTGGCCAGGTTGCTGGTGACAGTGTCCAGAGCGCC
>JAURXE010000421.1 GCA_030654635.1 Pseudomonas sp. | reverse complement strand
TTGCCGGTGCCTCGGGCATCAACGGCGTGGCTTGGGATGCGGTCGAGTTGCCAAGCCAGTTTCGGGAAAACTGGTGCTGGGAACCTCAAGGCCTGGCGCTGATCTCCGGTCACTTCGAAACCGGCGAGCCACTGCCGCAAGACCTACTGGACAAGATGCTGGCGGCGAAGAACTTCCAATCCGGCATGCAGATGGTGCGGCAGGGTGAGCTGTCGCTATTTGACTTCGAACTGCACGCCAGCCACGGCGACGGTCGTAGCGTGCTGGAGGTGCTGGAGGCGATTCGCGCCGAGGTGTCGGTCATGCGTCCGCCGGCCTACAACCGTTTCGCCAACAGCTTCGCGCACATCTTTGCCGGTGGTTACGCGGCCGGTTACTACAGCTACAAATGGGCGGAAGTGTTGTCGGCCGATGCTTTCTCCAAGTTCGAGGAAGACGGCGTGCTCAACCCAGAAACTGGCCGGGCTTTTCGTGAGGCGATTCTGGCCCGTGGCGGCTCCCAGGAACCTATGGATTTGTTCGTGGCGTTTCGTGGTCGCGAGCCGAGCATTGATGCATTGCTGCGCCATTGCGGCCTGAGCGAGGAGGCAGCATGAACGATGTAGCCAGCGACAAGCCGGTAAACGTCAGCAAGAAGCGCTTTATCGCCGGCGCCGTGTGTCCGGCCTGTAGCGAGCTGGACAAGGTGCAGATGTGGGACGTCGATGGTGTGCCAAACCGTGAGTGCGTGGCCTGTGGCTACGCTGACACCTTGAACGAGCAGGGCCAGTCGATCCCGAAAGAGCTGGGCACCCGAGTCAACGTCGGCGAAGTAAAAAAGCCGGCCGATCCAAAGGTGCAAGCGGTGCAGTTCTTCCCCAATCCCAAGCTGAAAAAACCGCAGTAACACAAGCCGCGTACCCGTCAGGCGCACATCTATGACGTGCGCCAAGCCCGCTGAGCATTACGTCTAGCTGGCCGCTCGCTGCTCTTGTCCCAGCGTCAACTCAACCCCGAGTTGGCGTGACAGGCATGGCCAGCTTTGCCAGGCAGCGACCACTTGCGGGTCGTCCAATTGCTGGCGGTAAGCCTCAAGGGCCTGTTGGTCAAAATTCACCGGGTTAAGCAGGGCCTCCACGGTTTGATGTACAGCCTCATCGAGCTGATTGGCAAAGCTTTCGCCGATCAGTTGATGGGCTATCAGGTTGGCGACCGTGGTATCCAGCGGGATCAGCGGTTGGCCGAATTGGCCGATATACAGATCATTCACTTCCTCCACCAAACGATGGGCCAAATAGGCTTCATCAAGCAGGCCTTCGAGGCCGTCGTGGCCGCTCATTAAAGCTGGCGGTTGCAGAAAATATTCTTCGGCTATTTTTAGCACCGGTTTGATCTGCGCTTCGATACCGGCTTTTTCGGCCACGGCCTGGGCCGCATCCAATAGTTCGGGCACCTGCGCAATGTAGGCAGCCACGAAGCGCGCCAGTACCCCACGCGCATCCTGATTGGGCAGCTGAATGGCCGGATGCAAACGTTCGAGTTGACTGTCTAGTTGCCGTGCGAGGAGACCGGTGGTGGCTTCGTGCTGATGGGCGCGGTCGATCAGTTGGCGCAGGGCGGCGGTATTCATTAATGCTCCTAGTGACTGGCGGCAGAGGTAAGCCAAGAACTCTAGTCGGTTTTGTCATTTACCTAAGACCCAATTGTCATAACTTTGTAACGCTTATGCACGCGCGAAATATCCCCCTCAGCTGCTTTCAGCGCCGTATTTATGGCGATCGATAGGGGGAGCCAAGAGAAATTTTAGGCTGCGTTGTTATGTCGCAGTTGCTGACTATACTCAAAACGCAACGCGAGACCTGATAACGCCTGACGGCGCTTTGTGGCTTTGTTGATGCCTGTTAAGCCTGAGTTTATCCATGGGTTTGTTGGTAATTGCCTTGGCTGTAAGCACCTCCGGCGGGATAACAAGAACGATAAGGGGAACCCGCAATGATGCAACGTCCACGAATTTGGGTGGGGCTACTGCTATGGGCTGTATTCAGCCAGGCGCAGGCGGCTTGGACTGTAAACATGGCACCGGGGGCGACGGACGTTAGCCGCGCCGTGTTTGACTTACACATGATCACCTTCTGGATCTGTGTGGTCATTGGCGTGGTGGTGTTTGGCGCGATGTTCTGGTCGATGCTGATCCACCGCCGCTCGACCGGCCAGCAACCGGCACACTTCCACGAAAGCACCACGGTGGAAGTCCTCTGGACCTTGATCCCGCTGGTGATTCTGGTGGTGATCGCCATTCCGGCAACCAAAACCCTGATCGATATCTACGACACCACAGAGTCGGAGCTGGATATCCAGATCACCGGTTATCAGTGGAAGTGGCATTACAAATACCTAGGCCAGGATGTCGAGTTCTTCAGCAATCTGGCCACTCCGCAAAGCCAAATTCATAACCATGAACCCAAGTCGGAGAATTACCTGCTGGAGGTGGATAACCCGCTGGTGGTGCCGGTTGGTACCAAGGTGCGGTTTCTAATCACCGGCGCCGATGTCATTCACTCTTGGTGGGTACCGGCTTTAGCGGTAAAAAAAGACGCCATTCCCGGCTTTGTTAACGAGTCTTGGACTCGTATCGATAAGCCTGGCGTTTACCGTGGCCAGTGCACCGAACTGTGCGGCAAGGATCACGGCTTTATGCCGATCGTGGTCGATGCCAGGTCCAAAGAAGACTTCGCCAAATGGCTGGCGGCGCGAAAAGAGGAGGCTTTGCAGCTCAAAGAGTTGACCAGCAAAGAGTGGACCCGTGAAGAGCTGATGGCGCGCGGCGAGAAGACCTACCAGACCACTTGCGCGGCCTGTCACCAAGCCGAAGGCCAAGGCTTGCCACCGATGTTCCCGGCGCTTAAAGGCTCGAAGATCGCTACCGGGCCTAAGGATGGTCATCTCAATATTGTCTTCCATGGTAAGCCAGGCACCGCCATGGCTGCCTTCGGCAAGCAGCTCTCCGAAGTCGATATCGCCGCAGTAATCACCTACGAACGCAACGCTTGGGGTAATGCCATGAACGACATGGTCACGCCAAAAGACGTGCTCGCCCTCAAGCAAGCTCAGGAGTAAGAACATGAGCGCAGTGATCGACTCCCACCATAAAGGTCATGGTCATGCCGGGCATGATCATCATCACGGCCCAGCCAAAGGCTTGATGCGTTGGGTACTGACCACCAACCATAAAGACATCGGCACCATGTACCTGTGGTTCAGCTTTGCGATGTTTTTGCTCGGTGGCTCTTTTGCCATGGTGATTCGCGCCGAGCTGTTCCAGCCGGGGCTGCAAATCGTCCAGCCGGAATTCTTTAACCAGATGACCACCATGCACGGCCTGATCATGGTCTTCGGTGCGGTGATGCCGGCGTTTGTCGGCCTGGCCAACTGGATGGTGCCGCTGATGATCGGCGCGCCAGACATGGCCTTGCCACGGATGAACAACTTCAGCTTCTGGTTGTTGCCGGCGGCCTTTGCCATCATGATTTCGACGCTGTTCAGCGCCGGCGGCGGGCCGAATTTCGGTTGGACCTTCTATGCGCCGTTGTCCACTACCTATGCGCCAGAGAGTGTCACCTACTTCATCTTTGCCGTGCACCTGATGGGCATAAGTTCGATTATGGGCGGCATCAATATCATCGCCACCGTACTCAATCTGCGTGCGCCTGGCATGACGCTGATGAAGATGCCACTGTTTGTCTGGACCTGGTTGATCACCGCCTTTCTGCTGATTGCGGTGATGCCGGTACTGGCCGGTTGCGTGACCATGATGCTGATGGATATTCACTTTGGCACCAGCTTCTTCAGCGCCGCCGGCGGTGGCGACCCGGTGCTGTTCCAGCATGTGTTCTGGTTCTTCGGCCACCCCGAGGTGTACATCATGATCCTGCCGGCCTTCGGTGCGGTCAGCGCGATCATTCCGGCCTTCTCGCGCAAGCCGTTGTTCGGCTACACCTCGATGGTCTATGCGACATCGAGCATCGCCTTCCTGTCGTTTATCGTCTGGGCTCACCACATGTTTGTGGTCGGTATTCCGCTGGTGGGCGAACTGTTCTTTATGTACGCCACCATGCTGATCGCGGTGCCGACCGGGGTGAAGGTGTTCAACTGGGCGGCGACCATGTGGCAAGGCTCGCTGACCTTTGAAACACCGATGTTGTTCGCGGTGGCCTTCGTCATTCTGTTTACCATCGGTGGTTTCTCCGGGCTGATGCTGGCGATGGCGCCGGCGGATTATCAGTACCAAGACACCTACTTTGTGGTCGCGCATTTCCATTACGTGCTGGTTCCGGGAGCGATCTTTGGCATCTTCGCCTCGGTCTATTACTGGCTGCCGAAGTGGACCGGCAACATGTATGACGAAACCCTCGGCAAGCTGCATTTCTGGCTGTCCTTTGTCGGCATGAACCTGGCGTTCTTCCCGATGCACTTCGTTGGTTTGGCCGGCATGCCGCGGCGGATTCCCGACTACAACTTGCAGTTTGCCGACTTCAACATGGTGTCCTCGGTGGGTGCCTTTATGTTTGGCGCCACCCAGCTGTTCTTCCTGTTTATCGTCATCAAGTGCATTCGTGGCGGCAAGCCTGCCGGCGATAAACCGTGGGACGGCGCCGAGGGCCTGGAGTGGTCGCTGCCATCGCCGGCGCCCTATCACACCTTCCAAACGCCACCGGACGTGAAGTAAGGCCACCGTTATGAGTGAAGCCTCGGCCAATCGCCGCCTGATCCAGCGCCTATTACTAGTGGTGGTGGCGATGTTTGGTTTTGGTTTCGCCTTGGTGCCGATTTATGAGGTGATGTGCCAGGCGCTTGGCATCAATGGCAAAACTTCCGGGGAGGCCTACGAAGGTGTCCAGACGATGAACGAAGCCCGCACGGTGCGGGTGCAGTTTCTGGCCACCAACTCGGCAGAGATGGTCTGGGAGTTTCGGGCCAAAGCCGATGAATTGCTGGTGCATCCGGGTGCGGTTAACGAAATGTTATTTGTCGCCAGCAACCCCAGCAATCGGGTCATGACGGCGCAGGCAGTACCGAGCATCGCGCCCTCAGTGGCTGCGGCGTATTTTCATAAAACCGAATGCTTTTGTTTTACCCAGCAAGTGTTACAGCCGGGGCAGCGGATCGAGATGCCAGTGCGTTTTATCGTCGACCGCGACTTACCTGAGGATGTGCATCACCTCACGCTGGCTTACACGCTGTTCGACATCACGGCGACTAAATCGCCTGCTGCAGTAGCAGGCCGATAAGGAGAACAACGATGGCAGATTACGAGCAGTACTACGTTCCCGCCCAAAGCAAATGGCCGATCATTGCCACCATTGGCATGACCACCACGGTCTATGGTTTGGCCACCTGGTTCAATGACATGAGTGCCCAGCGGGCCGAGTCGAATGGGCCACTGATCTTCTCGATTGGCGGGCTGTTTCTCGCTTATATGCTGTTCGGCTGGTTCGGTATTGTGATCAAAGAGAGTCGCGCCGGCATGTACAGCGCGCAGATGGATCGCTCATTTCGTTGGGGCATGAGCTGGTTTATCTTTTCCGAGGTGATGTTCTTTGCCGCGTTTTTTGGTGCGCTGTTTTATGTGCGCACCTTTGCCGGGCCATGGCTGGGTGGCGAGGGCGACAAGGGCGTAAGCAATATGCTCTGGCCAAATTTTGAGTATGTCTGGCCGCTGCTGAATAGCCCCGACCCGAAGCTGTTTCCGTCGCCCAAGGAGATCATCAATCCTTTGCATCTACCGCTGATCAATACCATCTTGCTGGTCAGTTCAAGCTTCACCGTGACCTTTGCCCACCACGCGCTGAAACACGGCAAGCGTGGTTTGCTCAAAGCTTGGTTAGGGTTGACCATCTTGCTTGGCGCGACCTTTCTAGGCTTTCAGGCCGTCGAGTACATCGAGGCCTATCAGGAACTCGGGTTGACTCTGGGCTCGGGCATTTACGGCTCCACCTTCTTTATGCTCACCGGTTTTCACGGTGCCCACGTCACCCTCGGCACGGTGATGCTGGCGGTCATGCTGGTGCGCATTCTGCGCGGCCATTTCGATGCCGAGCATCAGTTCGGCTTCGAGGCTGCCAGTTGGTATTGGCACTTTGTCGATGTGGTGTGGATCGCCCTGTTCGTCTTCGTCTACG
>JAURXE010000205.1 GCA_030654635.1 Pseudomonas sp. | reverse complement strand
AAGCCACGCGATCCTACCTTACGACCACTACCTGCGTAACATCACCAAGCACTTGCAACAGCTGGACATGGAGTCCAATGGCAAAAGCGTGCGGCATGACGGCAGCCCGGTAAGCACCGATACCGGCCCGGTAATCTGGGGCGGTGTCGGCTGTAACGGCCAGCATGCCTACCACCAGTTACTGCACCAGGGCACCCAGCTGATTCCAGCCGACTTTATCGTCCCGGTGGTCAGCTACAACCCAGTGGCCGACCATCACCAGTGGCTGTACGCCAACTGTTTGTCGCAGAGCCAAGCCCTGATGCTGGGCAAGACCCACGCCGAGGCCGAGGCCGAGTTGCGTGCCAAAGGTTTGCCAGAAGGCGAAGTGCAACGGCTGGCGCCGCACAATGTCATCCCCGGCAACCGGCCGAGCAACACCCTGGTGCTCGAACGCATCAGCCCACGCCGCTTGGGTGCCTTGGTGGCGCTGTACGAGCACAAGGTGTTCGTGCAGAGCGTGATCTGGGGCATCAACGCCTTCGATCAGTGGGGCGTGGAGCTGGGCAAGGAGATGGGCAAGAACGTCTACCAGCGCATGACCAGCTGGGAGCCTGAGCCGGCCGAAGACAGCTCAACCCAAGGGCTGATCGACTATTTCCGCGGCCGTCATCGCGGTTGACCCAGAGCTAGATCCCAAGCCGGCCTGAATACAAATTCAGGCCGGCTTTTTATTGTCCTGCCACCGGCAAACCGCGCTAAAGGCCGGTGGCCAGCACTTGAACCCCGCAACGGCCTGGGTCACTCTTACAAATCGGTAGCGCGCCTCTTCACCGCCAGCGCGCAGACAATAATAAGGACCCGAGCATGTTCGAGATCACTGCCCACCCCGTTGCCGAGCATGTGCGCCAGCGCGCCCTGCTGAATAACGACGACTACCTGCGCCTGTACCAGCAATCCATAGAACAACCAGACACTTTCTGGGCCGAGCAGGCCCGCACTTTTCTGGACTGGAGCAAGCCCTGGGATCAGGTACTGGTCAGTGATATGCACAGCGGCCTTGCACAGTGGTTCAAGGGCGGCGAACTGAACGTCAGCGTCAACTGCATCGACCGCCATCTGGCCGAGCGCGGTGAGCAGATCGCGATTATCTGGGAAGGCGACAACCCCAGCGAATCGGCCAACATCACCTACAACAAGCTGCACAGCCATGTCTGTCGGCTGGCCAATGTGCTCAAACAGCGCGGTGTGAAGAAAGGCGACCGGGTCTGCATCTACATGCCGATGATCCCCGAGGCCGCCTACGCCATGCTCGCCTGTTCACGCATCGGCGCGGTGCACTCGGTGGTGTTCGGTGGTTTCTCTCCAGATGCCTTGCGCGACCGGATTCTGGATGCCGACTGCCGCACCGTGATTACCGCCGATGAAGGCGTGCGTGCCGGCACATATGTGCCAGTGAAAAAT
>JAURXE010000413.1 GCA_030654635.1 Pseudomonas sp. | reverse complement strand
AGCGGTTGAGGTTTTTATGGCCGGGCTCGACAGCCAAGTCGCCCGGCGTTTGGGCATTAGTCCCTAGCTGGCGCACTTATCGGTCAACTTGCCAAGCAGGTCGCACTCTGCACCCAAGCGGACAACAAACTGTCATTAACTGGTCGCTTTTGCTCAGTAGCGTTAAGGCTCCGTCTATTAGCCTTGAGGAGCCCAACCTTGACCACTCACAACGAAGACAACCCGCTGTTTGGCTGCGGCGATGAGTTGCCCAGCAACCACTCCAGCAACCCGCATATGAGTGAGCTGATCGGCGAGCTGAACCGCCGCCAAGTGCTGGCCGGTGGTGCCACCCTCGGCGCCCTGGCGTTTTTCGGCGTCAGTTTGCCGAGCACCAGCGAAGCGGCCGAGCACGCCAGCGAAGCCCTGGGCTTCCCCTTCAAACCACGCTCGCGGCTGCCCTTCAGCCCGGTGGCCATTGGTCGCGGCGATGCCATCAGCGTGCCGGCTGGCTATAAAGCCACGCCCTTTATCCCCTGGGGCACGCCAATTACCGGTCGCTATCCGGCGTTTCTTGATGACGCCAGCAACAGCGCCCAAGACCAGGCCGAACAGATCGGCATGCATCACGACGGCATGCATTTCTTCCCCATCGACGCCCAGCGTGGCCACGGTCCTGGACACAGCAGCGACCACGGTTTATTGGTGCTCAACCACGAATACATCGACGCGCCGCTGCTGCACCCCAACGGCCCAACCGTCGTTGCCGGCAAACGCAGCAGCGCCGAGGAAGTGCGTAAAGAGATCAATGCCCACGGCGTCTCAGTGGTAGAAATCCGCCGCAATGTGCGTGGCGATTGGGAAGTATTACCCAGCGCCCGCAACCGCCGCATCACCGCCGCCACGCCGATGCAGCTCCAAGGCCCGGCCCGTGGCCATAGCCTTATGCGCACCCGTCACAGCCCCGATGGCACCACGACGCGCGGCACCCAGAACAACTGCGCCAACGGCCACACGCCCTGGGGCACCTACCTGACCTGTGAAGAAAACTGGGCCGGCTATTTTGCCAACCGCGACACCACGCTGCCCCGTGAGCAAAAACGCTATGGCCTGCGCAGCACCAGCCGCTTCGGTTGGGACACCTTGCCCGGCGATGAATTCGAGCGTTTCGACGCCACCCGCAAGGCCACCGAGGCCAGCGGCGACTACCGCAACGAGCCCAACCAGTTCGGCTGGATAGTCGAAATCGACCCCTTCAATCCCGACTCGGTGCCAATCAAGCACACCGCCCTCGGTCGCTTCGCCCACGAAGGCCTGGTGTTCGCCCCAGTGCGCTCCGGCAAGCGTGTGGTCTGCTACTCCGGCGACGACTCGCAGAACGAGTACATCTACAAATACGTCAGCCGCGACAAATACCGCCCTGGCCGCAGCAACAGCCAACTGCTGGATAACGGTACCCTCTACGTCGGCCGCTTCAACGGCGACAACAGCGGTCAGTGGCTGGCGCTGGACTTTAACGATCCAGCTTTCCAAGCCGCCTGTACGGCTGCCGGGGTAACCTTTGCCGACCAGGGCGATGTGCTGATCAACACCCGCCTGGCCGCCGACGTGCTGGGCGCGACCAAGATGGACCGTCCGGAATGGGGCGCGGTGCATCCCGACACCGGCGAGATCTACTTCACGCTGACCAACAACACCGCCCGCACCACAGCCGATGCGGCCAACCCACGGGTGGCCAATGCCCATGGCCATATCATCCGCTGGCGCGAAGAAAGTCGTGATCACGCCGGGCAAAGCTTCAGCTGGAGTCTGTTTCTGCTGGCCGGCCCGCAGGCCGACAGTCGCAGCCCCAAAGGCCAGCCGCTGGATGCCAGCAACATCCTCGCCAGCCCGGACGGCCTGTGGTTCGACCCCGAAGGTCGGTTGTGGATTCAGACCGATATGAGCGGCAGCCAGTTGGCCAGCGGCCCGTTCGGCAATAACCAGATGCTGGTGGCCGACCCGAAAACCGGCGAGATGAAGCGCTTTCTGGTCGGCCCGCTGGGCGCGGAAATCACCGGCATCACCGCCACCCCGGACATGCGCACGCTGTTTATCAACGTGCAGCACCCCGGTGAAGGCTCAACCGCCACCAACCTACTGAGCACCTGGCCAGACGGCCCGGGCAAACGCCCACGCTCGGCCACGGTGATCATCAGCCGCGAGGATAAAAAACGGTTGCTGTAACTGCAGACAAATAAGCCCCTCAGAGGCGCCTGACAAGTTGGCCGAAACTGGTCGATTATCATGCGTCCTTGAGGGGTTTTTTTTTGCGCTAAAAGCCCACCAGCACAGCGCGGGGCACCATCTTGGCCCTGCACTCTGGCCGCAAAAAAGCTACGCTTTTACACCGATCTCACGAAATCGCGAGGTGAAAGTCATGACCATCGACGAACTCAAGACCCTGCTGCTGTGCAGCCTGGGCATCAACTACGCCATTTTGTTGCTCTGGTTTGCCGTGTTCGTCGGCGCTCACGATTGGCTGTACCGGCTACACGGCCGCTGGTTCAAATTCTCGGTTGAGACCTTTGACGCCCTGCACTACGCCGGGATGGCGGTCTACAAGATCGTCGTCATCCTGCTCAATCTGGTGCCGCTGCTCGCCCTCTGGGCCTTGTATCCCGCTTAGCCGCCGGTCATATTCATAAAGCGCACCACCTGCACCTCGTCATTCAAGCGGAAGTCGTGGCCCCAGGGTTTGCGGGCGATGGCGCCCAGCAGTGCGTCGCGAATGCGCGCCGGCTCACCGGGATAGCGGCGCAAGATGGCTTTCAAATCCAGCCCATGTTCGTTGCCCAGGCACAGTAACAAACGCCCTTCGGCGGTCAGGCGCACGCGGTTACAGCTGCCACAAAAGTTGTGACTGTGGGGCGAGATAAAGCCGATGCGGGTGCTCTCTACCCCGGGGATACGCCAGTAGCGCGATGGCCCCTGAGTCGATTCGGCGGATTCGACCAAGTCGTAGCGCTGTTCGATCAGTGCGCGCACCTCGGCGCTGGAGCAGAACGCCTCGGCGCGGCTGTGTTCGCTGATGGTGCCCAGCGGCATTTCCTCGATAAAACTGATGTCCAGCTGGTTGGCCACGGCGTAGTCGACCAGGGCCGGCACTTCGCTGTCGTTGCGGCCTTTCATCACCACCACGTTCAGTTTGATGTGCTTGAAGCCTGCGTCCTGCGCGGCGGCAATCCCGGCCAACACCTGATCCAGTTCGCCAGTGCGGGTGATGGCGTGAAACTTGTCGGCATCCAGGCTATCGAGGCTGATGTTCAGGCGTTTGACCCCGGCCGCGTGCAATCCCTGGGCATAACGCTGCAGCTGTGAACCATTAGTGGTCAGCACCAGTTCACGCAAGCCCGGCAGCCCGGCAATACGTTCGCACAGGCCAACGATGCCTTGGCGCACCAGCGGCTCACCACCGGTCAGGCGAATTTTCTTCACTCCAAGTTCAACAAACTGCTCGGCCAGCAGGTACAACTCTTCCAGCCCCAGCACCTGCTGGCGCGGCAGAAAGGTCATGTCTTCGGCCATGCAGTACACGCAGCGAAAATCGCATCTATCGGTGACCGACATGCGCACATAATCGATCTCACGGCCAAAGCCGTCCTGCAACATGCTGCCCATTGCTACTACTCCAACGGTTTATTGCACCTGCGGGTCGCTCGGCATCAGCGCCGCACCGGCTAGATGAATGCCTTCAATGTCGGCGGCTTCGACCAGGGTTTGCAAGTATTGCGCCACGGCTTTTTGCCAAACCCGCTGATACAACTCGCTGCGAATGCTGCTGGCCACTGCCGTGTAGGGCAATTGCACACCGTCCAGGCGTTGATCGACAT
Source organism: Pseudomonas sp. (assembly GCA_030654635.1). Classification (GTDB taxonomy): domain Bacteria; phylum Pseudomonadota; class Gammaproteobacteria; order Pseudomonadales; family Pseudomonadaceae; genus Aquipseudomonas. The sequence continues at coordinate 304 of JAURXE010000413.1, read as the reverse complement.
ACACCAGGTGGAAGCCATAACGGCTTTCCAGCGGCTGGCTGACCAGGCCCTGGGGTTGACGGAACAACTGGCGTTCAAATTCCGGCACTGTCTGACCCTTGCTCAGCTGCCCCAGCGCGCCGCCCTGCTCTTTGGACGGACACGCCGAATGGGCCAGCGCCAGTTCGGCAAAGCGCGCCGGGTTTTGCTGCAGCTCCAGCAACAAGGCTTGACCTTGCTCACGGGCGACGCTGCGGGCCTCGGCATCTTCCGGGGTGCAGGCGAGCAAAATATGCCGCGCCGCCAGCAAGGGCGCGCTGACAAA
>JAURXE010000412.1 GCA_030654635.1 Pseudomonas sp. | reverse complement strand
GACTAAAACAAAATTGAGCATCAAGGTATCTCCTGAACAGGTGCCGGCAGGCTAGACAGGCGCGTTAGCTTAGGAAAGGAAGCAGCCGCCAGAGGAGAGCGCCGATGGCGCCATGAATTAAGCGGCCCGTGTTCATAACGGCCGCTTTTTTAGGAGGGCAGGGGTTAGACGCGAAATTGATCCATCAACTTTTGCTGCTGATTGGCCAACCGATTGAGTGCCTGGCCAACTTCGGATGACTCTTGAGCCTGGCCAGAAATGGACTCGGTCACGTCGCGGATCGAAGTGACGTTGCGGTTGATTTCATCGGCCACCGAGCTTTGCTCCTCGGCGGCACTGGCAATTTGCATGTTCATGTCGGTGATCACCCCGACGGCATCGCCAATGCGGCGCAGGGCAGTCACTGCCGCTTCCACCTGTGTGACGCTGCCTTGTGCTTGATGGTGGCTGCTGTGCATCGAGCTGACCACTTCGCGAGTGCCGGTTTGCAAAGCTTCGATCACCTGGCGAATCTCCTCCACCGAGTCTTGCGTGCGTTTGGCCAGGTTACGCACCTCGTCGGCAACCACCGCAAAGCCGCGACCCGCTTCGCCGGCGCGGGCCGCTTCGATTGCCGCATTGAGCGCCAGCAAGTTGGTTTGCTCGGCAATCGAGCGAATCACCTCAAGCACTGAGCCGATTTGCTCGCTGCTGCTGGCCAGACCTTCAACCTCCTGCATGGCCACGCTCATCTCGCTGGCCAGTTGCTCGATCATCAGGGTGGTGTTGTCGATGACCGCCAAGCCCTCACGGGTGGCGTGATCAGCGCCGCGGGCGGCCTCGGCGGCTTGGGCGGCGCTGCGGGCGACGTCTTGCGCGGTGGCGCTCATTTCATGAAACGCGGTTGCGACCTGATCAATCTCACGGTATTGCTGCTGCATGCCCGTGCTGGTCTGGTCGGCAATTGCCGAGGAGCGGTCGGCGGTGCTGCGCGCATCGACTACTGATTGTTTAACCTCGGCAATGATCGGCTGCAACTTGTCGAGAAAACGGTTGAACCAGCCGGCCAGCTCGCCCAGTTCATCTTGCTTGGCATAACCCAGACGCCGGGTTAGATCACCTTCGCCGCTGGCAATATCTTTCAGCATCGCCGCAACATTGAGAATAGGTTGGGTGACACCGCGGGCGGTCAGCCACATCAACAACAAGCCGAACACTCCGGCAAACAAGCCAAGGCCCAGCGCCAGACTGCTGTCGGTGGTGCGTTGCAGGTCCAGTTGTTGCTGCAGTTTTAGCGCCGGCTCCAGTAGTACCGTATCGGCCACTTCGAGCATGACCGCCCAAGGCTTGGCATTGGGTATTGGCAATAAAGGGCTTAGCACTTGCAGCGTGCCATTGTGTGCAATTGCTGAAACCTGGCCGCGGGCGACCAGCGCCTTGAGTTCTTGGCCTTGTCCGGTGAAGGCCGCATCCAGCGCTTTGCCCAGCCGCGAAGCATCCTGGCTGTGGCCTGCGAGCAAGCCGGCAGAGCTGATAATGCTGACTTGGCCGGCGCCGTCGTAGAGTTCTTGATGGGCGGCATCGCTGAGCTGTTGCAGGCTATCAAGGCTGATATCAACGCCCATGACTCCGACCACCTTGCCATTCAGTAGCAATGGGAAGGCAATGCTGGTCATCAAAGTGCTCTTGCCCTCGACATCATCGAAGTAGGGCTCCAATACACAAGGCGCCGCGCTGTCGCGGGGGCAGGTGTACCAAGCGTTATAGGGGGCGCCGCTGGGACCGGTAGTGGTGTCGGCGAGGGACTCTTCCGTCTGGGGTTCAGCTTCAAGTTTTCCCGGAGTTGCCTGCGACCAATAGAGCGAGAAACGACCCTTGTCGTTGCTGCCAATTTCCGACTGGGCGACAAATAACTCGTCCTTACCGTCCAGCGCATTGGGTTCAAACACCACATAGAGACCGAGCAGGTCGGGGTTGCCCTCCAGTGCGGTGCGGGCCTGACGGGTCATGTCTTCGCGCAAATCGAAGGCATCAATAAAGCGCTTCTCGGCTTGCTCGCGTAAAAATAGTACCTGCCGAGAGAAGCCTTTGCCGTATTCGTAAGCCGCCATAAAGTGCCGTTGCACCAACAGCGCTTGCGACTGCGCACGTGCTTGCAGGCGCTGTTTGGCGGCTTCTTCGAGCATTTGGCTGCTGGCCTGTTTGACCACTTCGCTACTTTTTTGCGCTTGATAGAGCGAGGCGCCGACCAGCAAGGTCACTATCGCCAGCAAGCACAAACCGGCCAGGAGGGTGATTTTCAACTGGATAGAAATGCGATTAAACGGCATCTGAAACTCCTGCGATTGTGCGGTCGACTGATTTTTATCGGCCGATTCTGGCTGTTCTTTATGCAGTTTTCTTAGTGGTGCAGTATTTAATGCTCTTAGCATTAAATGATGATTGGCTGGAATTATGCACAGCTGTGCATATTAACGCTCGCGCTATTCGCCCAGCGCCTCAGCTATTGTCGGCGACGCAGCAGGTGCGGCGATCCAGAGTCTCCAGTAACCGGCAATGCTCGGCGCTGCTCGATGAACAGCCCACCAGGCTTTGCAACACGCTGCGCATTTGCTGTAAATCGGCGATACGCGCCTCAACTTGCTGCAAGTGTGCCTGGGCTAACTGATCAGCTTCGGCGCAAGGGCTGTGGGGGTGATCGGCCAGTTGCAGCAGGGTTTTCAGCTCTTCGATGCTAAAACCCAGTTCGCGGCCACGGCGGATAAAGCTCAGCCGCCGGACATCCTCCTGCTGATAACAACGGTAACCGGAG
>JAURXE010000410.1 GCA_030654635.1 Pseudomonas sp. | reverse complement strand
AAAAAAGCCCGCATCCATGGATGCGGGCTTTTTTATGACGGCTGACTAACTCAGCAGGCCTTGCTCAGCGGCGGCTTGGCAGTGCGGCAATCACGTCTTCCGCTTGCAGGCCTTTGTCGCGTTGCATCACGGCGAACTCGACGCGCTGGCCTTCAACCAGTACGCGATGGCCTTCGCCACGGATGGCGCGAAAGTGCACAACAAGATCGTCGCCGGAATCGCGGGAGATAAAGCCAAAACCCTTGGAGGTGTTGAACCACTTCACTGTGCCGGTTTCGCGGTCGCCCAAGTCTTGCGGCGCTGGCTGACTGTAAGCACGATTTTGCTGCAGGTTAAGGGTCAGATTTAGCGCCACGGCGGCAGTAATGGCCAAAAATGCAAAGAGTGCTGCCGGTTGAGTGCCGATCAATGGCATTGGAGCCAGCAGAATCATGGTTTGCAGGGCGACGGCAAATACCAGCAATACCGACACCAGGTTTTGCAGGCGCTCGCGGCTTTGCGTGACTTCTGGTGCGTAGAGCAGGTTAAACAGACCAAACAGGCCTAGATAGAGCGCATCAGTTTGTTGCAAGTAGGGTACGGCTTCATTGCGCAGGCTGGGGATAAAGGACAACAGCAGCGCGGCTGCGCCGGTTAACAGGTGGACAATTTTCAACATGTTTAATTAGCTCACTTCAAGATGGATGACGAGGAAGAGCAGAGCTTGCGTGGTTCGCCATATAGGCAAAAATGGCGTTGGACAGGCACGCAGCATCTGCCTATGCATAAATGGCAAAGGACTCGCCATTTACAGCACGGGGCGTATTTAACAGCAAAGTGCGAGGGTACTCAAATCAAGCGCTTAAAGCCGCTGACGCGGAGGCGGGTTGCACCTGATTGCGGCCGCTGTGTTTGGCCTTGTAAAGCTGGTCATCGGCGCGGGTGATCAAGCCTTCGGGGTCGTCGCCTGCCTGGGCGAGGGCAAGGCCAAAGGAGGCGGTGATGCTGTCGATCACCTTGTCAGTGCTACGTACTTTAACCCGTAACGCTTGTATTTTCAGGCGCAAGCGTTCGGCAAAGTTGTGAGCGGTTTGCAGGTCGTTGCAGTCGCGCATGATTACGCAAAATTCTTCGCCACCGTAGCGCGCGGCCATGGCCCTGGCGGGGAGCAGGTCGCGCAGAAGCTGACCGACATGCTGCAGCACTCGATCACCGAGCGGGTGGCCATATTGGTCGTTGAAGTTTTTGAAGTGGTCAATGTCCATCATTACCAAAGCCAGGCCGCGGTAATCACTTTTCAGGGCTTTGCTCAGCAGATGGGTGAAGGCATTGCGATTGAAGATCTGCGTCAGGTGGTCAAGGGTGGCGGCCATGTGCGCGCGGTCTAACTGGGTGCGTAAATGCTGAATTTCAGTTTGTGCGGTACGCAAACGATAGAGAAACTTCTCTTGCTGGGCCTGCATTTGTTGGGTGCTTTCGTGCAGTTCGGTAAGCACGTTGGGCAGGTTTTCATCCTGTGGGTCGCGCAACGCGTGCAGGCCAAAAATCAGGCTTTCGTTGTAGGCGGTGCTGCCTTCAACGCTGCGGGCCACATCGCCCTCAATATCATCAACCAGTTCAATAACTTGTTGTTGGCTGACGCGGGCCTCTTCGAGCTCATTGCAAATGATGTGTTCGCGAAACAGTTTGAGCGCGGTTTCCGGCGGGAATACGTCAAAATCGCTGACAATTTTGTCTAGACGCCTGTTGAGGTCGGGGTTGCTCCCCTGGCTGTAGGTGTACCAGAGCGCGTAATGCACTGGGTTTGGTGCAATTTGATGGCGCATCATCAGCGGTACTGCCTGCTTGAGCAGGTCGGCTGACTCGCGCGACTCTTCTGGATACTGGTCGAGGACCGTGGGTGCTTTAGGTGGTTGGCTCATGCTGGTCACTACGATCAAAGTTCAGTATCTGAACAGGATAGTGTAGTCAGACGACAAGTGACTAGTTAAGGCCACAGTCTGGCTGCGGTTATTGCGCTCATGCGGCTTATGGATGTGCCAAATGCGGGCTGGTTTGCAGAGCGCGATTAAAGACTTCAACCCAGTGACTGCTGAACTGACTGCCGGCAAGATCGTTAATCTCCAGAATGGCGCGGATTAATGGGCGTTTGCTCAAGGTCTGGTGCGCACGCTCGTGGGTGCGGGCGTCGAAGGTGTCGACGATATTGAGAATTAACGCGCCGGGGCAGATTTCGGCTTCGGTTAATGCTTTGGGATAGCCCGAGCCATCGGCGTGCTCCTGGTGTTGCAGGATGATTTCACCGGCGGCGGCCCAGTTGGGCATTTTACGTAGAAGGTCAAAACCCATGCGCGGATGCGACTGCATTTGCCGGCGCTCATCACGGCTTAGATGTTGCTCTTTATGCAGCAGGTCCAGCGGTAAAAATGCCATGCCCAGATCATGTAAGCACACTGCGGCGGCCAGCTGCGCCGGTGCTACTGGGCTGCCGCCAAGGGCGTTGATAGTCAGGGTCAGGCTCAGCAGGCGCTGGCCGCGTCCAGCCCAGTAGCGTGAGCGTTGCTCGCTGGCTTGCATCAGTTCGGCAAAGAACAACAGGTCGGCATCGCCGCCGATACCGTGTTGATTGAACAGGTGCTGAGCTTGTGATTGTTCGCGCGCAGCCGGTAACTGCAGTTGAGTGCTGGGGTCGAGTTGCTGCAGCAGGTTGCGTCGCTGTTCAGTTTGCCGGGCGCTCGGGCTCAGAGCGAGGGCATGCAGGGCTTGGCAAAGAGCGCTCAGCTGGTCGGCGTTCAACCGTGCTTCAGCGCCGCCCAAGGCTTCGCGGATTAGCTCGCGAAGATGATCGAAGCTGAGTAGCAGCACATCGCCGAGCAAGCTATCGAAATTCAGGCGATTCTCACGCAGGCCGTCGAGGATCTCTTCAATGGCTTGTGGCAGCGGGGTCAGGGCGTCGAGGCCGATCAGGCTAAGGTTGCCCTTGAGGTTGTGCACAATGCGAAATAATTCACGCAAGCGCTGCTCATCGGAGGGGAAATGCTCAAGTTCAATCAGCAATTGCTCGCAGCGAGGGAATTGCTCGGCGGCGTCAAGGCGGAAGTCTTCGATCTGGTCGTTGGACAGGTCGGCGGGGCAGGGGATGGTCATAATGGCTCTCCGCAAGGTAACAAACCAAGGCAGCGGAAAGAGTATAGATGGCTCTGGGCAGGTGAATGGGTTAGGCGGCTGCGCGGGGTCGATTAACCATATATAATCGCGCCCCTTGCCTTTGGATGCGGTCTTGCGCTGCTGTTTTTTTGCTTATAGAGAAGAGCCAATGCCGATTTACGATTACCAATGCACCAGTTGTAATCACCAGCTTGAAGCCATTCAGAAGTTTAGTGATGCGCCGTTGCTCGAGTGTCCGGCGTGTAAGGCTCCTGAGTTGAAAAAGCTGTTGTCTATGCCGGGTTTTCGCCTTAAAGGCAGCGGCTGGTATGAGACTGACTTTAAAACTGGCGCGAAAAAGAACCTGGCTGGCGGCGATAAAGCCGAGTAGAGCCCGTTCAAGATTGTCGCGAGCGCAGCCTGATCAAGCGCAGCAGATAGTGAACCAGCTCTTAAGCAAAACCCTGAATTCTAGAATGACGAGAACCTAAAATCATGATGCGCAGCCATTATTGCGGCCAGCTGAACGAAACCCTGGACGGCCAGGAAATCACCCTTTGCGGTTGGGTCCACCGCCGTCGTGACCATGGCGGCGTGATTTTCCTCGATATTCGTGATCGTGAAGGTTTGGCCCAGGTGGTGTTCGATCCTGATCGTGCCGAGACCTTTGCTATCGCTGACCGCGTGCGCAGTGAATATGTGGTCAAAATCACCGGTAAAGTGCGCCTGCGCCCCGCCGGTGCCGGGAACGCCAACATGGCCTCGGGTGCCATCGAGGTGCTGGGTTATGAGCTGGAAGTGTTGAACGAGTCGGAAACCCCGCCGTTCCCGCTGAATGAGTACACCGACGTCGGCGAAGAAACCCGTCTGCGTTATCGCTTTATCGACCTGCGCCGTCCGGAAATGGCCGCCAAGTTGAAGCTGCGTTCCAGCGTCACTACCAGCATTCGTCGTTACTTGGACGAAAATGGCTTCCTCGATGTGGAAACGCCAATCCTCACCCGCGCCACCCCAGAAGGCGCCCGTGACTATCTGGTGCCGAGCCGCACCCACGCCGGCAGCTTCTTCGCCCTGCCGCAGTCGCCGCAACTGTTCAAGCAACTGCTGATGGTGGCCGGCTTCGACCGTTACTACCAGATTGCCAAATGCTTCCGTGATGAAGACCTGCGCGCCGACCGCCAGCCTGAATTCACCCAGATCGACATCGAAACTAGCTTCCTCGATGAAGCCGACATCATGGCGATCACCGAAAAAATGATCCGCCAGCTGTTCAAGGAAGTGTTGAACCTGGAATTCGGCGACTTCCCGCACATGACCCTGGCCGAAGCCATGCGCCGTTACGGCTCGGATAAGCCGGATCTACG
>JAURXE010000202.1 GCA_030654635.1 Pseudomonas sp. | reverse complement strand
TTTTTTCAGCTGTCGTTTTGCATCGGCCTGATGGTCGGCATTTCGGCGGTGGTGTCCAGAGCCATTGGCGCCGGACAAATCGCCCAGGCCCGCCGCCTGGGCAGCGCCAGCCTGCTGCTGATGGCCGCTGCCTGCATCCTGGTGGCCGCATTCAGTTATGCCTGGCTCGGACCGATTCTCGACCTGCTGGGCGCCACGGGTGAAACCCATGCCCAGGCTTACCGCTATTTGCAGATCAGCCTCGCCTCGGTGCCGCTGCTGGGCCTGAGCATGGGCTGCGCCGCGCTATTGCGCTCGGTGGGCGATGCCAAGCGGGCCATGAAGGTGACCTTGATCGGCGCCCTAGTGACCGCTGTGCTGGACCCGCTGCTGATCTTCGGCCTGCAGTTAAACCTAGAAGGCGCCGCAATTGCCGCCGTCATCGCGCGCGTGTGCATGCTGTTGATGGGGTTATATGGCGTGTTGCGTGCGCACCAACTGCTGGGGCGCTTTGAACTGGGCGCGCTGGCAGGCGACAGCGCGGCCCTCTGCCGGGTGGCCGGGCCGTCGATTCTGGCCAACCTGGCCACGCCCTTTGGCGCGGCCTTTGTCACCTACTTTATGGCCCAGTTCGGCCCTGCGGCGGTGGCCGGTCAAGCCACCATCGAGCGCTTAACACCGGTGGCGTTCGGTTTGGTGTATGCCCTGAGCGGCGCGGTTGGGCCGATTTTCGGCCAGAACCTCGGCGCCGGGCGCATCGACCGGGTGCAGCAAACCCTGCGCGACAGCCTGCGCTTTATGGCCATGGTGGTCGGTGGCGCCTGGTTATTGCTGGCGCTCGGCCAACAGGCGGTGATTTACGCCTTCTCCGCCAGCGGCTTAAGCGCAGAACTGATCTCACTGTTTTGCTCGTTACTGGCGGCCAGCTTCTTCTTTATCGGCGCCTTGTTCGTCGCCAACGCGGCCTTCAACAACCTTGGCCGACCACTCTATTCAATGGCCTTCAACTGGGCGCGGGCCACCTTGGGCACCATCCCCTTCGCCTATGCGGGCGCCCATTACGGCGCCGCCGGGGTGCTGATCGGTCCAGCCCTTGGCGCGGTCGTTTTTGGCTCCCTGGCGATCTGGGTAGCATTTCGACTGACCCGACAGTTGGCGGCCGATCAGCCACCCACGGTGCCACGCCCGCCAGCGCCCCAGTAATAGGGTGCGACATAATGGACCAATGGCCAAGAGCCATCTTAGCCTTACAACTGTTAAGCTTAAGACCCGCCAACCCACCCGTTTTGCCCATCGAACAACGCAACTGAAGGCAAAAAATCAGCATGCATGTGCATCGTTCAGCGTGGCGCTCGCTAAAGACCAGAATCACCCTGTTCAGCCTGGCTATTTTCTTGATCAGTATTTGGTCGCTGACCTTCTACGCCAGCCAAATGCTGCGCGAAGACCTGGAGCAACTCTCCAGCGAACAGCAGTTCGCCAGCGTGTCCTTGCTCGCCGCACAAATTGATAGCCAATTAACTGCCCGCCTCGGTGCCTTGCAGACCGTGGCCAGCAGCATCGAGCCAAACCTGCTGAACGATCCGCGCCGCCTGCAACGCTTCCTGCAAGGGCTGCCACTGCTGCACCAGCTATTTAACGCCGGCATCTTTAGTACCGGCCTCGATGGTATCGCCACGGCATCGCTGCCGGTCGCACTGGATCGCGTCGGGGTCAGCTACCTCGACCGCGACTACATCGCTAACACCCTGAAAACCGGCACGGCAACCATCGGCCAACCCATCATGGGCCGCCTGCTAAAGGTTCCGGCGATAGCCATGGCGGTGCCCATACGAGACGCGCAGGGGCGAGTAATCGGCGCCCTCGCCGGGGTGATCAACCTCGATCAGTCGAGCTTTCTCGACCGCATCACCGCCAACCGTTACGGCAAAACCGGCGGTTATTCCGTGGTGGCCCGTGCCCATCGCCAAATAGTCACCGCCACCGATAAAAGCCAGAAATTGCTGGTTCTTCCAGCCCCAGGCAGTAATCCGATGCTCGACCGGGCGATTGCTGGCGAAGAAGGCACCGCGATTTACATCACCAGCAAGGGCGTTGAGGCACTGGGCTCGGTCAAAGGCATCCCAGTCGCCAATTGGTACTTGCTTGCCACGCTGCCGATCAGCGAAGCCTTTGCGCCTATCCAGTCAATGCAACAGCGACTGTTGCTGGCCACCTTGGCGCTGACCTTAGTCGCTGCGATTCTCGGCTGGTGGACACTCAGCCGCCAACTGGCACCCATACTCGCGGCGGCGCAAAGCCTGGCCAGCCGCACCCAGGCCAACCAACAACTGCAACCCTTGGTGGTCACCAGCGACGACGAAATTGGCGTACTGCTGCGCGCCTTCAACCGCCTACTGGCCACTCTTGGGCAGCGCGAAGAGGCCTTGATAGAAAGCGAGTTTCGCTGGAAATTTGCCATTGAAGGCTCAGGTGATGGCGTCTGGGATCTGAATATCCAGACCCACACTTCGAATTACTCCGAACGCTGGAAGCGCATGTTTGGCTATGCCGAGACTGACGCCATGCCGACTTACCAGCAATGGGTTGCGCGTATTCACCACGCTGACCAACAACACACCGCCGCCAGCATGCAAACCTACCTAGAGGGCAAAAGCCCGGTGTATCTCGCCGAGTTTCGCCTGCGTAACAAGGACGGCAGTTATACCTGGGTTCGCAGCCGCGGCATGCTGGTCAGCCGAAGCGCCGACGGCCAGCCGCTCCGCTTGATCGGTACCCATACCGACATTAGCGCGCAAAAGCAGGCCGAAGAAAAACTCCTACTCGCTGCCAGCGTGTTCACCCATGCACATGAGGGCATCATGATCGTCGCTGGCGACGGCCGTATCATTGATATGAACGAGGCGGTGACCCGCATCACCGGCTATCCGCGCGACGAATTGCTGGGGCAAACCCCACGCCTCCTTAGTTCCGGCCGCCATAACAAAACCTTCTACAACAACTTGTTCAGTGAACTGCACGACAAGGGCTATTGGCACGGTGAAATCTGGAATCGCCGCAAGGACGGCGAAGTCTTTACCTCGATGCAAACCATCAGTGCCTTGCGCGACGAGCATGGCCATATTCACCAGTACACCTCGCTGTTCTCCGATGTCACGGAACGCAAGGCGATGGAGGAGCAAGTCCGGCAACTGGCGTTTTTTGACGCCCTGACCCAACTGCCCAACCGCCGCCTGCTGGATGACAGGCTCAGCCAGGCGCTGCTCACCAGCACCCGCAGCGGGCGCTATGGCGCGCTGTTGTTCCTCGATCTGGACAACTTCAAACCGCTGAATGACACCTATGGCCATGCGGTCGGCGACTTGCTGCTGATCGAGGTCGCCACCCGCCTGAAGCGCTGTGTGCGCGAGATGGACACGGTTGCCCGCTTTGGTGGTGACGAATTTGTACTGATCCTGCGCGACCTGACTAGCGACCCGGCCACCTCAAAAATCCAGGCCGAGGCTGTAGCCACAAAAATCTGCAGTGCCTTGGCGGCCCCCTACCAACTGATTAGTCCGCACGCGGCGCCGATCGAGCATCAGTGCAGCGCCAGCATCGGCGTAGTGCTGTTTATCGACCATCAGGCCGACCAGGATGACATTCTGGTCTGGGCCGATAAAGCCATGTATGCCGCCAAAGAAGGCGGCCGTAATCAGGTCAGGTTTTATACCCCCGCCGCCGGAAATCCAGGGCTAGATACCGCCAGTCCAAGAGAAAACCCGCCAGCCGTCTAAGCCAGCAAGGCGACTGACTTGATCTGCGCCCACAACTGCTGGCCGGCGTGCAGGCCCAGTTGATCATGGGAATAGCGGGTGATCCGTGCCAGCAAGGCGCTTCCCTGCATGTCCAGACTGACCAGCACATGGGCGGCGTTATCCGCCGGCACCACCGCGCCAACCGTAACCGGCAGCACATTGACGATGCTGCTATGCGCCGGCTGTTCCAGCGCCAGGCTGACATCCCGCGCCTGCACCTTGAAGCGCACGGTTTTGCCGTCCGCCACCTGAGCGTGGGCCACCTGCACGCACAGCGCGCTGTTGGGGAAGCGCAGGCTGAGTAACTGATAGGCCGGATCAAAGCCGCTGACCTCGCCTTCCACCAGCGCACCGGCATCTTCCCCCAGCGCAATCGGCAAATCCAAGCGGCTGAGCATTGCGCCAATCGGGCCGCTGGCCAGCACCCGACCCTGCTCCATTAACACCAGATGATCGGCCAGTCGCGCGACTTCATCGGGGGAATGGCTGACATACAAAATCGGAATTTCCAGCTCGCCATGCAGACGCTCCAAATAGGGCAGGATTTCGCCTTTGCGCTTGGGGTCGAGCGCCGCCAGCGGCTCATCCATCAACAACAACTGCGGGCTGGTGAGCAAGGCACGGGCGATCCCGACCCGCTGCCGCTCGCCGCCGGAAAGCCGCGTCGGCAGGCGCTCGAGCAAGTGCTCGATGCCCAGCAGTTCAACCGCCTGAGCCAGTTCAACCCGCCGCGCAGCAGGGCCGATGCGCTTGAGGCCGAACTCCAAATTGGCCCGCACATCCAAATGGGCGAACAAGCTGGCCTCCTGAAACACATAACCCAGAGCACGCTTGTGGGTCGGCAGGTAATGGCCCGCGCGGCTGTCTTGCCAGAGCTGGCCATTGACCTGCAGATAACCCTCATCGGCGCGCTCCAGCCCGGCGATGCAACGCAGCAGACTGGTCTTGCCCGAGCCCGAGTCGCCCAGTAGCACGGTCACCCCACGGCCAGGCAGTTGCAGATCCACATCCAGGGCAAAACCTGGATACGACAAACTAAAGCGCGCCTCAATCTGCGGCCCAGAGGCTCTCGCCAAGTCGGTTGCAGGCCATGCGGTGCTGTTGTTGCTCATGACTGAGCCCCCTTAAATTTGGCTATGCCCCAGCTATTTGTTGCAGCGCCGTTTCGTAGTTGCGTAGGGTGGGCTGAAGCCCACCCTACGCTATTCGACCAGCCGTTAACGGGCACATAACGCCATTAAAATTTACCCAACTCAGCGCGCCGAGTCGTTTGCATGCGCCCACTGCCATGCAGCAGCAACAGCACCAGAAACGAGAACACCAGCATGCCGCCCGCCAGCCAGTGGGCCTGGGCATATTCCAT
>JAURXE010000380.1 GCA_030654635.1 Pseudomonas sp. | reverse complement strand
CGCCTATAGCGGCTCGTTGAAACAGCGTTATCCCTTCACCGCCCACAGCGAGAGCGACGTGGCCATCGCGGATTTTCGCGAGTTCTTCAAGCGTCAGGGCCTGGCCGAGCAGTTCTTCGACAATTACCTGAAACCCTTCGTCAGCGGCACCGCCGGCGCCTATCAGTTACGCCGGGTGGATGGTCGTGGTCTGCCCTTGTCGGCGCAGTTTCTGACCCAGATGAGCCATGCACAGGTCATCCAGCAGAGCTTCTTTGCCGAAAACCCGGCCGAGCCCTTGGTGCTGTTCAAGCTTGAGCCTTACTCCCTGGACCCAAGCCTGGGCCGGGCGGATTTCCGCTTTGGCGACCAGCAACTTGAATACCGTCACGGGCCGATAGTGCAAACCGCCTTCCGCTGGCCCGCCTCGGCCGATGAAGGGCGTACCAGTTTGGTGGTCGAAGAGCTCGACGGCCGCCGCGTTGGCATCGAGAAAAACACCGGCCCCTGGTCACTGTTTCGCCTGCTCGATTTGATGCAGGTCGACTACCACAGCGGTCGCGATGTACTGATCCTCAAGGCCAATATCGGCGGCCAGCACGCCAACTACCTGCTGCACAGCCAGCGCTCGCCCAACCCCTTTGATGTCGCCCTGCTGCGCGACTTCAAGTTGCCGGCGACCCTGTGATGGCGCTCGACACAGTGCGGCCCGTGGCCGCGCTTAACCCCTGGCGCAGCGCGGCGCGCACCGACACTGGCAAGGTTCGGGCGCGCAACGAGGATGCTTTTCTCGACCTTGCCGAGCAGGGCTTGTGGGTGGTGGCCGATGGCATGGGCGGCCACCAGAACGGCGCCCTGGCCAGCCGTTTGATTGTCGAGAGTCTGGCCGATTTGCCGCCGTCGGGTAGCTTGGCCGAACGCTCGCAACGGCTGCGCCAGTGCCTGCATGAGGTTAATCGGCGCCTCGGCCAGGAGCTGACCGTGACGGCCGAGCGCACCGACACCCTGATGGGCAGCACCGTAGTGGCGCTGCTGATGGAAGCCACTAAGGCGGTGTGTATCTGGGCTGGGGACAGTCGCTGCTACCTGTGGCGGGCCAGTCGCTTGTATCAGCTCAGCCGCGACCACACGTTGTTGCAGGAACTGATCGACGATCAACAGCTGAGCCCCACACAAGCCGCCAAACATCCGGCAGCCCACGCCCTTACCCGCGCCATTGGCGCCAGCGAGGAGCTGAAACTGGACATCCTCGAACTCGACTGCCTGCCCGGCGATACTTTTTTGCTCTGCAGCGACGGTCTCTACCAAGGCTTAAGCGCCGACACCCTCGGCGCGGCCCTCAACCTGCCATCGCCGCAACTGGCCTTGCAGCGCCTGTTCCAACAGGCACTCGCGGGCCCGGCGCGCGACAACCTGAGCGCCGTGGTGATCCGCCGATGACTGAGGAGCCGCTAATGGATGCTTGCTTGGATAACAGCGAAGCCTGCGACCTGACCTACTTTGCCTTTGCCGCCAGCGCTGCTGCCCCCCGAGCGACAACAGTGCAACAGGCTATAGATGTGCTGCCTGAAGTGCTCGCGGGCCGTTACCAAATCGAGCGGCTGCTCGGCGT
>JAURXE010000378.1 GCA_030654635.1 Pseudomonas sp. | reverse complement strand
AGCACGGCCTTTGGCACGTGGCATGATGCGCTTCAGCGAACGCCCGTCGTTGACGAAAACGGTGCTGACTTTAAGGTCATCAACGTCTGCGCCTTCGTTGTGCTCGGCGTTGGCAACAGCCGACTCCAGCACTTTCTTAATGATCTCGGCAGCTTTCTTACTACTGAAAGCCAACAAGTTGAGCGCTTCGCCCACCTTTTTCCCGCGGATCTGGTCGGCGACCAAGCGGGCTTTCTGGGCAGAGATTCGAGCGCCCGACAACTTAGCGGCAACTTCCATTTCTTAACCCCTTAGCGCTTGGCTTTCTTGTCTGCAACGTGCCCGCGATATGTGCGGGTACCTGCAAACTCGCCGAGTTTGTGGCCTACCATGTCTTCGTTCACGAGAACTGGGACATGTTGACGACCGTTATGCACAGCAATGGTCAGACCAACCATTTGCGGCAGGATCATGGAACGGCGCGACCAGGTTTTCACTGGCTTGCGATCGTTCTTTTCCATCGCCACTTCGACCTTCTTCAGTAGGTGAAGATCGATAAAAGGACCTTTTTTCAGAGAACGTGGCACTGTCGTATCCCTTTATTTATTGCGACGACGGACGATCATTTTGTCAGTACGCTTGTTACCACGAGTCTTCGCGCCCTTAGTCGGGAAGCCCCACGGCGACACCGGATGACGACCACCCGAAGTACGACCCTCACCACCACCATGCGGGTGATCAACCGGGTTCATGGCAACACCACGAACTGTAGGTCGAATACCACGCCAGCGATTTGCACCGGCTTTACCCAACGAACGCAGGCTGTGCTCGGAGTTCGAGACTTCACCCAAGGTCGCACGGCATTCGCAGAGGATTTTGCGCATTTCGCCTGAGCGTAAACGCAAAGTCACATACGCACCTTCACGAGCGATCAACTGAGCCGAAGCACCAGCGGAACGAGCGATTTGCGCGCCCTTACCTGGCTTCATTTCAATACCGTGAACCGTGCTACCCACTGGCATGTTGCGCAGTGGCAGTTGGTTGCCCGGCTTAATCGGCGCCAAAGCACCTGCAACTAGCTGGTCGCCAGCACTCACACCTTTAGGGGCAAGAATGTAGCGGCGCTCACCGTCTGCGTACAACATCAAAGCGATGTGCGCGGTACGGTTTGGATCGTATTCAATACGCTCAACAGTGGCTGGAATGCCATCTTTGTCGTTGCGACGGAAATCGACCATGCGGTAGTGCTGTTTGTGGCCACCACCGATGTGACGAGTGGTAATACGACCGTTGTTGTTACGACCACCAGTCTTCGATTTTTTCTCGAGCAGCGGTGCGTGAGGAGCGCCTTTATGCAGCTCCTGGTTGACCACCTTGACCACAAAGCGGCGGCCAGGGGAAGTCGGTTTGCATTTAACAATAGCCATGATGCTTCCCCTCCTTACTCAGCACTGCTGCTGAAATCGAGATCTTGGCCTGGCTGTAGGGAGATAACTGCCTTCTTCCAGACATTACGCTTGCCCACACCGCGAGCAGTACGCTTGCTTTTACCCAGAAAATTCAGGGTAGTTACACGCTCTACTTTCACGCTGAACAAACTTTCGACGGCCTTCTTGATTTCAAGCTTGGTCGCATCAGTTGCAACCTTGAAAACAAATTGACCGTTTTTATCGGCCAATACCGTGGCCTTCTCGGAGACGTGCGGGCCAAGTAGAACTTTAAATACGCGTTCCTGGTTCATCCCAGCAGCTCCTCGAATTTCTTCACGGCCGACACGGTGATCAACACCTTGTCGTATGCGATCAGACTAACTGGATCGGAACCCTGAACATCACGCACTTCAACATGCGGAAGGTTACGAGCAGCCAGATACAGATTTTCGTCGATAGAATCAGACACGATGAGGACATTGGTCAGACCCATGCCATTCAACTTATCCAACAGAACCTTAGTTTTCGGGCCTTCGACTGCGAAGTCTTGAACCACTACTAGACGATCCGAACGAACCAACTCAGAGAGGATGGAGCGCAAAGCTGCGCGGTACATCTTCTTGTTCAGCTTCTGAGAGTGATCCTGTGGACGTGCAGCGAAAGTCACGCCACCGCCGCGCCAAATCGGGCTACGAATAGTACCGGCACGCGCGCGGCCAGTACCCTTCTGACGCCAAGGGCGCTTACCGCCACCGGATACGTCGGAACGGGTTTTTTGCTGCTTGCTGCCCTGACGACCGCCAGCCATATAGGCTACGACTGCCTGGTGCACCAGCGTCTCGTTGTAATCACCGCCGAAAGTCAGCTCGGATACTTCGATCGCCTGAGCGTCATTTACATTTAATTGCATGTCAGCTTCCCCTTAACCGCGAGCCTTGGCTGCCGGACGCACAATAAGATTGCCGCCAGGAGCACCAGGAACAGCACCCTTAACCAGCAACACATTGCGTTCAACGTCCACGCGTACCACTTCGAGGGATTGCACGGTCACGCGCTCAGCGCCCATATGACCGGCCATCTTTTTGCCCTTGAATACACGACCAGGAGTCTGGCACTGGCCGATAGATCCAGGAGCACGGTGGGATACAGAGTTACCGTGGGTATTGTCCTGACCGCGGAAGTTCCAACGCTTAATGCAACCTTGGAAGCCTTTACCTTTGGACTGACCGGTAACATCTACCATCTGGCCAGCCTGGAAAAGATCTGCAGTGATCAGATCGCCAGCCTGGTAGTCGCCTTCTTCAAGACGGAACTCCCAAACACCGCGACCAGCAGCAACGTTCGCCTTAGCGAAGTGGCCAGCTTGAGCAGCTGTGACGCGCGAAGCACGACGCACACCGACAGTGACTTGCACTGCACGATAGCCATCAGTTTCGACTGTTTTAAACTGGGTGACGCGATTCGGCTCGATCTCAATGACCGTAACCGGAATGGAGACACCTTCTTCGGTGAAAACACGGGTCATACCGCATTTACGACCGACTAAACCAATAGTCATGTTGTAAACCTCATGAGTGTACGGGGCTCTCACCCGCTATGGCCGCCCATTTCAGAGCGTTACACGACTAAAACCTAAACGGTCTTAGCCGAGGCTGATCTGCACTTCCACGCCAGCCGCAAGATCGAGCTTCATCAAAGCATCAACGGTTTTATCCGTTGGCTGAATGATGTCTAGCACGCGCTTATGAGTGCGGATTTCGTACTGGTCGCGCGCGTCTTTGTTGACGTGCGGAGAAACCAGAACAGTAAACCGCTCTTTGCGAGTTGGTAGTGGAATTGGACCACGAACTTGAGCACCAGTACGTTTCGCGGTTTCCACGATTTCCTGGGTGGACTGATCGATTAGGCGATGATCAAAAGCCTTCAACCGAATCCGGATTTGTTGATTTTGCATTAGCCCTAGACTCCAATTTGCCATTCCCACCGAGCGCAATACGCCCGATAAAAGGAGGCGCAATTGTACGGATGCACCCACGGGGTGTCAATAAATGATCAACAAATAGAAAAGGCCCCCGAAGGGGCCTTTTCTTAGTAGCAGATCAGTCGATTACTCGATGATCTTGGCAACCACGCCAGCACCAACGGTACGGCCACCTTCGCGAATCGCGAAGCGCAGACCGTCTTCCATGGCGATCGACTTGATCAAGGTAACAACCATCTTGATGTTGTCGCCCGGCATTACCATTTCAACGCCTTCTGGCAGTTCGCAGTTACCAGTTACGTCCGTAGTA
>JAURXE010000377.1 GCA_030654635.1 Pseudomonas sp. | reverse complement strand
TACTACGGACGTAACTGGTAACTGCGAACTGCCAGAAGGCGTTGAAATGGTAATGCCGGGCGACAACATCAAGATGGTTGTTACCTTGATCAAGTCGATCGCCATGGAAGACGGTCTGCGCTTCGCGATTCGCGAAGGTGGTCGTACCGTTGGTGCTGGCGTAGTTGCAAAGATCATCGAGTAATCGATTGATCAAATCCCGTTAGGTCGGCATAATTGTCGGCCTAATTTTAGTTTTAGGTCAGTAGCTCAATTGGCAGAGCGACGGTCTCCAAAACCGTAGGTTGGGGGTTCGATTCCCTCCTGACCTGCCAGATTCCTCCTTGAGTGAACTGGTGCGTCTTTACAAGGTCCATGCATATGAATGCCAAGGCTGAAGCCGGCGAATCCCGATACGATCTAGTTAAGTGGCTAGTTGTTGCTGCTTTGATTGTAGTTGGTGTGTCGGGTAATCAGTTTTACTCCGCAGAGCCGATTTTGTATCGGGTTCTTGCGTTGCTTGTTATTGCTGTTGCAGCTGGTTTTGTTGCGTTGCAAACAGCAAAAGGGCAGGCATTCTTCGAGCTTGTTAAAGAGGCCCGCATTGAGATTCGCAAGGTTGTTTGGCCAACTCGCCAAGAAACCACGCAAACTACCTTGATGGTTGTGGCGGTTGTGTTGGTTATGGCGCTGCTGTTGTGGGGTTTAGATTCCCTGCTTGGCTGGATTGTTTCTTTGATTGTTGGCTAAAGGTGACTCGTGGCTAAGCGTTGGTTCGTTGTGCATGCTTACTCCGGTTACGAGAAGCATGTAATGCGCTCTCTGATTGAGCGCATTAAGCTGGCTGGCATGGAAGATGGTTTTGGCGAGATTCTGGTTCCCACTGAAGAAGTGGTTGAAATGCGTAATGGCCAGAAGCGCAAAAGCGAGCGTAAATTCTTTCCAGGCTATGTGCTGGTGCAGATGGATATGAATGAGGGTACTTGGCACCTGGTCAAGGATACTCCTCGGGTGATGGGCTTTATCGGTGGTACAGCCGATAAGCCGGCACCGATTACCGATAAAGAAGCTGAGGCTATCTTGCGTCGTGTTGCTGATGGCAGCGACAAGCCGAAGCCCAAGACTCTGTTTGAGCCGGGTGAGATTGTTCGCGTTAGCGAAGGTCCATTTGCCGACTTTAACGGTGTTGTTGAAGAGGTCAATTATGAGAAGAGCCGTTTGCACGTGGCTGTTCTGATTTTTGGTCGATCCACTCCGGTGGAGTTGGATTTCAGTCAGGTCGAAAAGGCATAGCTGAAAACGATAATTACCCCGTAGCCATGTGCTATGGGGTTTTTTCGTCACTGGCATAAAAGTTTAAATATCCGGGGAGCCGCAAGGCGCCTGTACCCGAATTGGAGTGACACATGGCTAAGAAAATTAATGCTTACATCAAGCTGCAGGTTAAGGCTTGCCAAGCTAATCCGTCGCCACCCGTAGGTCCAGCATTGGGTCAGCACGGCGTGAATATCATGGAGTTCTGCAAAGCGTTTAACGCTAGAACCCAGGGGATGGAGCCAGGCTTGCCGACTCCGGTCATCATCACTGTTTACAGTGACCGTAGCTTTACTTTCGAAACTAAAAGCACCCCTGCTTCAGTTCTGCTGAAGAAAGCTGCTGGCCTGACAAGTGGTTCTGCGCGCCCTAATACCGTAAAGGTTGGCACCGTGACCCGTGCTCAGCTGGAAGAGATCGCAAAAACTAAAAATGCCGATCTGACTTCAGCTTCTATGGATGCCGCTGTGCGTACTATCGCCGGCTCCGCTCGCAGCATGGGCCTTAACGTGGAGGGTGTGTAAATGGCTAAGTTGACTAAGCGCCAGAAAAATATTTCGGCCAAGCTTGTTGCTGGTAAGTCTTACAGCTTTGAAGAAGCTGCAGTGCTGCTGGCTGAAGTGTCTGCGGTCAAGTTCGTTGAGTCGTTTGACATCGCAGTGAACCTTGGTGTTGACCCGCGTAAATCGGATCAGGTTGTTCGTGGTGCTACTGTGCTGCCGAATGGCACTGGCAAGACTGTCCGTGTTGCTGTGTTCACCCAGGGTCCTGGCGCCGAAGCAGCTATGGCTGCAGGTGCTGACGTCGTTGGTATGGACGATTTGGCTGCCGCGATGAAAGCTGGCGACCTGAACTACGACGTAGTAATTGCATCTCCAGATGCGATGCGCGTTGTTGGTCAGTTGGGTCAGATCCTCGGTCCGCGCGGCCTGATGCCTAACCCTAAAGTCGGCACCGTTAGTGCTGACGTAGCCACTGCGGTTAAGAATGCCAAGTCTGGTCAGGTTCGTTATCGCACCGACAAAAACGGCATCATTCACACCTCAGTTGGCAAGGTTGGTTTCGACGCCAGCAAGCTGAAGGAAAACGTTGAAGCGCTGATCTCCGATCTTAAGCGCATGAAGCCGTCTACTTCGAAAGGTATCTATGTTAAGCGCGTGACCCTGAGCACCACCATGGGTCCAGGCTTGGTTATCGATCAGGCTTCGCTCGAAGCGTAAGTCGTGGCTGTAAGCAAATAGGGGTTGGCGCAAGTGATTGCGGCAACTTACATATTGGGGTCCCTGCCTGGCGGGGGCTATCCAAGACCGTAGGCGGCGCAAGCCTTAAACCTAAAGCCTACGCAGATGGTGCTCCCGATTCTTTACCGAATCAGACACCAAAACGACGCTCAGTGTTAATTGAGCGTTACGGTAATTTCCAGGAGTAAACCCGTGGCAATTAAGCTCGAAGACAAGCAGGCCATCGTCGCTGAAGTCAACGAAGCTGCCAAAGGTGCACTGTCTGCCGTTGTGGCTGATGCCCGCGGCGTGACCGTAGGCGCAATGACTGGTCTCCGCAAGCAAGCCCGTGAAGCTGGCGTGTATGTACGTGTAGTACGTAACACTCTGGTGCGTCGCGCCGTAGCAGGTACTGATTTTGAGTGCCTGAACGACGTGTTCACTGGCCCGACTCTGGTTGCTTTTTCTAACGAACACCCGGGCGCTGCTGCTCGTCTGTTCAAAGAATTCGCTAAGAGTCAGCAGAACTTCCAGATCAAAGCGGCTGCGTTCGAAGGCAAGTTCCTTGCAGCTGAACAAATTGACATTCTGGCCACCCTGCCAACCTACGATGAGGCTATTAGCCAGCTGATGAGCGTGATCCAAGGCGCAACCAGCAAATTCGTACGTACTCTGGCGGCTGTCCGCGACCAAAAAGAAGCTGAAGCTGCCTGAGTTAACTCAGCGCCTTAGTAATCTTTTTGCGTTTTTAATTTTGATGGCTTTCATGTCATCCCAAATCAGGAATTAAACACATGGCTCTTACCAACGAAGAAATCATCAACGCCGTAGCCGAACTGTCTGTTATGCAGGTTGTTGAGCTGATCAAGGCTATGGAAGAGAAGTTCGGCGTTTCTGCCGCTGCTGCTTCCGGCCCTGCTGCTGCTGTAGCTGCTGTTGCTGAAGAACAAACCGAGTTCAACGTTGTTCTGCTAGAAGCTGGCGAGAAGAAAGTTAACGTGATCAAGGCTGTTCGCGAATTGACCGGTCTCGGTCTGAAAGAAGCAAAAGCAGTAGTTGATGGCGCTCCAGGCGTTGTTAAAGAAGGCGTTTCGAAAGCTGAAGCCGATGCCGCTGTTAAGGTTCTGGAAGAAGCTGGCGCTAAAGTCGAACTTAAGTAAGTTCGCTTTTGCGTCAACAGTCTTGAATCACTGATTTAAGGCTGATGGCCGGTGGCTTTTGCCACCGGCCTTTTTCCGTTCTGGGTGATTGCGCGTATGTGCTCACTGCAGATGGAAAGAGAGCCGCCCGATGTGGCGGTGCAAACCGATAGAGTTTGCAAGATTTTTTGGCTGCTCCCGCCGGGAGGAGCCAGCAAGCAGGTGACCAAGCTGGGGAACGCTGATGGCTTACTCATACACTGAGAAAAAACGTATCCGCAAGGACTTTAGCAAGTTGCCGGATGTCATGGACGTGCCTTATTTGCTGTCCATTCAGCTGGATTCGTATCGCGAATTCCTGCAGGCAAATGCAACCAAGGATCAGTACCGCGACGTCGGTCTGCATGCGGCCTTTAAGTCCGTTTTCCCGATTAGCAGCTATTCCGGCAATGCGGCCTTGGAATACGTGGGCTATCGCTTGGGTGTACCGTCCTTTGATGTCAAAGAGTGCGTGCAGCGCGGCGTAACTTATGCCGCTCCGTTGCGGGTAAAAGTCCGTCTGATCATTTTCGATAAAGAATCATCGAATAAAGCGATCAAGGACATCAAGGAGCAAGAAGTTTACATGGGCGAAATGCCCCTGATGACCGACAACGGTACCTTCGTTATCAATGGTACCGAGCGCGTTATCGTTTCTCAGTTGCACCGTTCGCCTGGCGTGTTCTACGACCATGACCGCGGTAAGACCCATAGCTCCGGTAAGTTGCTGTATTCGGCGCGGATCATTCCTTACCGCGGTTCGTGGTTGGACTTCGAGTTCGATCCGAAAGACTGCGTGTTTGTGCGGATTGACCGTCGTCGCAAGCTGCCTGCTTCGGTACTGCTGCGTGCGCTCGGCTATAGCACCGAGCAAATGCTCGATGCCTTCTACTCCACCAACGTCTTCCACGTACAGGGCGAAACCCTGCGTCTGGAGTTGGTGCCGCAGCGTCTGCGCGGTGAAATTGCTGCTCTCGACCTGCTGGACGAGAAGGGCAAGGTTATTGTTGAGCAAGGCCGCCGTATCACTGCGCGCCACGTTAATCAGTTGGAAAAATCCGGCATTAAAGAGCTGGACGTTCCGCTGGACTACGTTATTGGCCGCACCACGGCAAAAGCCATTGTTCACCCGGCCACTGGCGAAATCATTGCTGAGTGCAACACCGAGCTGACTGCTGACTTGCTGGCGAATATCTCCAAGTCGCAAGTTGTGCGGATCGAAACTCTGTACACCAACGACATCGATTGCGGTCCGTTCATCTCCGATACCTTGAAGATCGACTCGGCCAGCAATCAGCTAGAAGCCCTGGTTGAAATCTACCGGATGATGCGTCCAGGCGAGCCGCCAACTAAGGATGCTGCCGAGACCCTGTTCAACAACCTGTTCTTCAGCCCTGAGCGCTATGACCTGTCTGCGGTCGGCCGGATGAAGTTCAACCGTCGTATCGGTCGTACCGAGATCGAAGGTTC
>JAURXE010000376.1 GCA_030654635.1 Pseudomonas sp. | reverse complement strand
GTCGTACAGCTCCAGCAACGCCTGGCCGTCCACCGACAGGCGTGCGCCTTCGACGTGGCGAGTGGTGCTGGGCCTATGGGAAACCTCGCCAAAGCCCACATCGCGGGTCAGGGTGCGCAGCAGCGAGGTTTTGCCGACATTGGTGTGGCCGACCACGGCGAGTTTCAGCGGGCTAGTCATGGCCAGTCTCCAGCCAGTTGAAGGGTGCGCTGTCGGCATGGGTTAGCTGCAGTTGCGCCAGGGCCTGATGCCAGTCGCTCAGTCGCTCACTGTCCAGCGCCTCGCCGGGTGCCGGTGGCAGCAACCAGATGCGTGTGGCGGCGGCGCTGCGGGCCAGTTCGCCGAGCAGCGCCAGGGTGCCGCGATCCGGCGAGCGGCGCGGGTCGCAGGCAATCGCTAAGCGCGCCGGCGGGAAGCGGCTGAGTTGTTCGAGCAGATGTTGGCGCTGCTCGCGGCTATCGAGCACCCCGGCGTCGGCCACGCTTTTAGGCAGCGCCGGTGGCCAGGGGCGCTGCGGGTCTAATTCAATCGCCACTAATAAAGCGCCACTGCTGGCCTGCTCGTTGCCATTGGCCGCAGTGATCGGCGCCAGTTGTGGGGCGCTGTCGTTGATGCCCAGGCGTTCGCTGCTGGGTTGCAGCTGGGTGCGCAGCACTTGGTAGTCGGGCAAGGATAGGTCCAGGCTCAGCCGGCGTTTGCCGCGCTGCCAGCAACCCAGGCACAGCAGCGTCAGCAGCAGCCGTGGCAGCAGGCCGAACACCAGCAACACGCCGAGCAGCCAGCTGGCCCAAGCTTGGCGGCCACTGTCATCGAGCAGGGCGGCGCTGCCACTGGCGCGAATCAATTGACTGTCAGGCAGGTTGAAGCCCAGCAGCGCCGGTACTGCGCCAAGGGCTTGGGTCAGGCTGACGAAGCTGTCGCTGGGCAACAGAGTGGTTTCCCAGACAAAACCGTAGCGGCGGCTGGTCAGCAACAGCAGCAGCATGACCAGGGCGCTGCTCAGGGTCAGCAGCCACAGACCGTGGCTGAGCAGGCCAAAGCCCCAGCGGCTGAGGCGCTGGCGTTGCAGTAACAGCATCAGCGCAGGCAGCAGCTGGGCGGCCTGGGCATCGCGGGCCAGCTTGGTGCTCAGCCATTGCCACAGTCGCCCGAGGGTGCCGCCGGCGTGGCTGGGCAAGGCCCAGCTGAGCAGCCAGCCGGCCAGCATCAGCAGGTTCAGCCCGAGAAGGCTAGCCAGCGCCCAAAGCAGATTCACTGGGCGCTGACCATCGCCCAGTGCGCCGAACGCCAGCGCCGCGCCACTGCACAGGGCCAGCAGCAGCAAGATGGCCAGGGCCAGGTGCGCGCCTTGTTGATAGTGCACAAGTGCCGTCCGTTGCCCGTCGCGGCTTGCCAGCCATAGGGCGCGGGCCTGGATGCGCTGGCTCAAGTCGCCGCCCGCAGCCCGTGCTTGGCGATTGGCTTCGCGGTCTTCCAGGCGTTCGCCGCTGGCCTCACGCAGGCGAATCGCCTCGCTCAGCCAAAGCTGTTCTAGGTTGCTGAGGGCGGCTGTTGCACTATGGGTTTTGCTCACGCGTTACTCGTGACCTGAGGATTTGGCCCAAGGATAACCCTTGCCGCCGCCCTTTGCGCAGCAAGCGGCAGATGGCGCGGGCGACTAAGCTGAGCAGCAAAGCGGCGGACTTGACGCCCTGGGCGTGCAAGGCCAAACGCTGCCGGGCACCCAGAAGAATAATTATTAGCGGCCGAGAATCAGCATGTCCTTACCCAGCCTTGAGTGGGTTAACCAAGACTCCGCCTACCTGCGCCAACTGCGCGCGGGCTTTGCCTGGTTGCGCTTTACGCCACATCTGGAGCTGGAGTTTCGCGGTTACCACGTGGCTGCCAACTTGCGCCGTATGCGCGGTGCGGTGATGGTTTCCTGTGTGATGTGGTTGCTGTTTAGTCTGCTTGATTACGCCAGCATGCCGACTGGGCTCCGCCAGCAAAGTTTGGCCCTGCGCCTGTTGATTTTGCCGCTGCTGCTGGGCACTTGGTGGGCGAGCTTTCGCCCGCAATGGCTTGAGCGCCTGCAACTGCTGGCGGGCATCTGTGCGCTGGCTTCAGGGCTGGCGGTTGCTGGGGTGATTTGGCTCGCCCGCGCCCATGAGTTTGCCTTGCCCTACGAGGGCATCATCCTGATAACGGTGTTCTTTTACTTCCTGATCGGTTTGCGCTTCAGAACCGCGGCCCTCTGTGGCTGGCTGACTTTTTGTGCCTATCTGGCGGTCGAGCTGCACACCGGGTTGGTCGCCGAGGTGCTGATCTACAACGCCTTCTTCTTGGGCGCGGCGAATCTGATTGGCTCCTTTGGTTGTTATTTTCTCGAGTACTCGGCGCGCGAGACCTTTATTGCCCAGAGCTTGCTGGAAGACATCGCCGAGCGCGACTTCTTGACCGGCCTGCTCAACCGTCGCGCCTTTAGCGAGCAAGCCAGCCGCAGCTGGCGCCAAGCGGTGCGGGCGCAGCAGCCGGTGGCGGTGCTGATGCTGGATGTGGATTTTTTTAAAGCCTACAACGACCACTACGGCCATGCTGCCGGTGACTTGGCCTTGCAAGCCGTGGCCCGCGCCCTTGGTGCACATGCCCAGCGCCCGCTGGATGTGCTGGCGCGTTACGGTGGCGAAGAGTTTGTCGGGCTCTGGGTGGATGTAAATCAGGAGGCGATTTTGGCCTTGGCCGAGGCTATTCGCGCCGATGTGCAGGCATTGGCGCTAAGCCATCAGCACTCGGCTGCAGCGGCCGTGGTGACCCTCAGTATCGGCATTGCCTATCTGCTGGCGCCGCAGCCGGGCGGGCTCGAAGAGGCGCAGCGCTTGGCCGATGGCGCGCTGTACCAGGCCAAGGAACGGGGCCGCAACCGCGTTGTGCTCAAACCACTGAGCCTCTAAATCGCTGAGCGGCGCTGAGGATTACTGCTCGGTCGCGTGATGCGCCGAGCTGAGGCCTTGGTTGGCTGGGTCGGCTACTGATGGTCGTGATGTAGGGCGCGGCGAAAATATTGGGGAAAACGTGCGGTGCAAAATGCCACCACGCCATATTTGACCGCCTTGCCGGCGAACAAGGCTAATAGCACGGCGGTGATCGGTTGGGCCGTGATGCTGCAGAAGATCAGTGCCGGGGTTTGCGCCATGGGCAGTGCGGCCACTAGGGCCAGGGCCAGCACACCGTAGATTTTCATCCACTGCATGATCTGCTGCCAGGAGGCTGAGTCATGCAGTTGCGGGTAGTGTGCATATAGCTGCGCCCAGCCAAGATGGTGGAATAGCAACACCAGTAAAGCGGCGCCGCAGGCACTGCCGACGCTACAGCTTAGCCATAGGTGTTTCCATGCGCGTGGCTTTAGCAGCACCGCCGGCAGCAGAATCAACGTGAAGGGCACCAGCATCGACACGGCACTGGCAAATGCCAGGATGCCCGCCACCAAGGCATACCAGCTACTGCGGGTCGCTTTGCGCAAGACCCGTTGGATGGGTTCTTCAAGCCATAGGTGGAGCATTACGGACCTCCATTAAGCGCGTCAGCGAGGCATTGCTATAGCGTGTAAGGATAAGTCTTTGTGCTGGGTGCGGGGGTGCCTTGGCGCAGGCAAAACGCTATGCTTTAGCGCATGAATACATCACTTCCTCTGTGCTTGATCGCTGCCGTTGCGGATAACGCCGTAATTGGCTGCAATAACCAACTGCCTTGGCATCTGCCGGCGGATCTCAAACACTTCAAAGCGCTGACGCTTGGCAAGCCGATTATCATGGGGCGCAAGACCTGGGATTCGCTGGGACGACCGCTACCGGGACGCCTCAATCTGGTGGTCAGTCGTCAGCCTGACTTGCACCTGGAAGGCGCCGAAGTCTTTGCCGGCCTGGACGCTGCGATCCTGCGCGCCGATGAGTGGGCGCGCGCCCAGGGTGTCGACGAGCTGATGCTGATCGGCGGCGCCCAGCTGTACGAACAAGCCCTGGCGCAGGCGCAGCGTCTGTACCTGACCCGCGTCGCCCTGACGCCGCTAGGCGATGCCTGGTTTCCGGAGTTCAGCGAGGCCCAGTGGCGATTGGCCCAGGTGGAAGAGCACCCTGCCGTCGAGGCGCAGCCGGCGCATGCCTATCAGTTGTGGCAACGGCGCTAAGAACCTGTTTACGATCTGCTGCGCGTCGGCTAAACGGCGTTGAAAACGACCTCGGAATGCTCATTTACAGCTCGTAAACTCCGCTTCCTTGGCCGTTTTGGCTATCGTTTATCTCTAGCTCGCGAGATCGTGAACGGGCTCTAAGCCATTTGAAGACATAAAAAACCCAGCAGGCGCTGGGTTTTTTATGCGGCGGCGGGATCAGTCAACTAAACGGTCGAGCAGCGCCTTGTCGCGTACCGCACCCTTGTCGGCGCTGGTGGCAAGTAGGGCGTAAGCCTTCAGCGCGGTGGTGACTTTGCGCGGACGCTTCTCCTCCGGCTTCCAGCCTTTGGCGTCTTGCTCGGCGCGGCGGCTGGCCATTTCCTCGTCGCTGATCAACAGGTTGATCGAGCGTTCGTGGTTGTTGATCAGG
>JAURXE010000370.1 GCA_030654635.1 Pseudomonas sp. | reverse complement strand
CGGTCGCGCTGTTCCAGGTCGCCATTCAGCGCCATGGCGGAAATGCCACTGGCCGTTAAGTGATCGACCACTTCCTGGCATTGCTGCTTGGTAAAGCAGAAGGCCACGCATGACTCTGGGCGAAAGTGCGCGAGAATTTTGCTGACTGCCGGCAAACGTTCTTCCGGGGAGATCTCGTAGAAGCGCTGCTCGATCTGGCTGTCGGCGTGCATGGCCTCGGCTTTGACCTGCTGCGGATCGCGCATAAACGCCGACGCTAGCTGCTTGATGCTGCTCGGGTAGGTGGCCGAGAACAGCAGGGTCTGGCGCTTGGTCGGGGTCTTGCTGAGGATGTCGGCGATCGAGTCGTAGAAACCCATGTCGAGCATGCGGTCGGCTTCGTCCAGCACCAGGGTGTTGAGGCCGTCGAGTTTCAGGGTGCCCTTGCGTAGATGCTCCTGAATCCGCCCCGGCGTGCCGACGATGATGTGCGCGCCGTGCTCCAGCGAGCCGATTTGCGGGCCGAAAGGCACGCCACCGCAGAGGGTCAGTACCTTGATATGGTCGGTGCCACGGGCCAGCCGGCGGATTTCTTTCGCCACCTGGTCGGCCAGCTCGCGGGTTGGGCAGAGCACCAGTGCCTGACAACCGAAGAAGCGTGGATTCAGCGGGTTGAGCAGGCCGATACCGAAGGCGGCGGTCTTGCCGCTGCCGGTTTTGGCCTGGGCGATCAGGTCCATGCCCTTGAGGATAACCGGCAGGCTTTGCGCCTGAATCGGCGTCATGGCGGTGTAACCGAGGGAGTCCAGGTTAGCCAGCATGGCGGCAGATAGGGGCAAAGTGTTGAAGGCCGTGTTGGGGGCAGAGGTGGTCACAGGGATGTCCAGCAAAAAAAATGTCGGCCAGTGTAACAGGGCTCGCACCCACACGAGCGCTGGTGCGACCGGGGGCTGCGCTGTTTCGGCGAATGCCCGGAGTTCGCGCGCGGGATTTCCTTTGCTGATATCAGTCTGCCAGCCTAAGCTGAGTGCAGTCCTTCATTCTATTGGGTTGTGCTTGTGCTCAAACGTATTGCTGTCGCTGATCTATGTCTGGGGATGTATATCAACGAGTTCTGCGGCTCATGGATGGAGCACCCGTTCTGGAAAGCTAAATTTGTTTTAGATAGTCACAAAGATTTACAGCGCATCATCGATAGCGGCGTCGATGAACTGTGGATCGATACCTCTAAGGGGCTCGATCTGCTCATCGGCCAGCATGCCGACAGCGAGGCCGAGGTGGCCGCGCAAGTGGAGGCGAGCTTGCTTGAGGCGGCGACGACCCCGGCTATCACCCGCAGCTCTTTGGATGAGGAGATACGCCGGGCGCACAAGCTCTGCGGTGCCGCCAAGCAAGCGGTGGTGGCGATGTTCAGCGAGGTGCGCATGGGCCAGGCCATCGATGCCGCCCATGTGACTGAGCTGGTCGAAGAGATTTCCGCCTCGGTGCTGCGCAATCCGAATGCCTTAATCAGCCTGGCACGGCTGAAGAACGCCGACGAATACACCTATATGCACTCGGTGGCGGTCTGTGCCCTGATGATCGCCCTGGCTCGCCAGCTGGGACTGGCCGAGGTGCAGGTGCGTGACGCGGGAATGGCTGGTTTGCTGCACGACATCGGCAAAATGATGATCCCCGATGCCATCTTGAACAAACCCGGCAAATTAACCGATGCCGAGTTCACGACCGTGCGCAGTCACCCCGAGGCCGGCAACAGCATTCTGCTCGACAGCCAAAACATCAGCGCCATGGTTTTGGATGTGTGCCTGCACCACCATGAAAAAGTCGATGGCAGTGGCTA
Source organism: Pseudomonas sp. (assembly GCA_030654635.1). Lineage (GTDB taxonomy): Bacteria > Pseudomonadota > Gammaproteobacteria > Pseudomonadales > Pseudomonadaceae > Aquipseudomonas. The sequence goes on along the minus strand of JAURXE010000370.1, from coordinate 3,758 downwards.
TCCGCACCGTTTGAAGGGCGATGAAATCAGCCTGTTCGCCAAGATGGGCGCGGTTTGCGATGTGTATGACGCCATCACCTCGGATCGCCCCTACAAGCGCGGCTGGGACCCGGCCGAGTCGATCCGCAAGATGGCCGAGTGGAGCAAAGGCCATTTTGATGATGCGGTGTTCAAGGCCTTCGTCAAATCGGTGGGTATCTACCCCACCGGCTCACTGGTACGGCTGGAAAGCGGGCGACTCGGGGTGGTGATGGACCAGCACGAAAGCTCGTTGCTGACGCCACGGGTCAAGGTGTTCTTCTCGGCTAAATCGAAAACCCCGTTGCCCCAGCAAGTGATTGATCTGGCCAAGATGGTAGGCCGCGAGAAGATTATCGGTCGCGAATCGCCAGAGGACTGGAACTTCCCCAATCTCGATGAGCTGTGGTCGGAGCTGCCCAAGCGCAGGGGCTCGCATTTCGACTAACCGGCCGACTGCAGCGTGGCATAGCCTGCGCCGCAGTGTTGCAACAGGCTGCTAATGCTTGTCCGCCAGCAGCCGCTAACTCAGGCACAAGACATTCGGCGCCATTGCCGCCATCATTTAGCCACTGTGATTATGAAAGCGAGAGCGGTGTGTTAAAGCGGATACCTGTTACGGATGCCCGGGTGGGCATGTTTGTTCATGAGCTGTGTGGCTCATGGATGGATCATTCGTTCTGGAAAGTAAAGTTTCTGCTCGACAGCGCCAAAGACCTGCAGCGCTTGCAAAACAGCGCCATACGCGAGTTGTGGATCGACACCGAGATAGGTCTGGATGTACCCGGTGGCGATAGCCATGCACTGATTGAGGCCCGCACCAGTGCTCGGTTATTGGCTGCTGAGCATGAGCTGCCGGGCAAGGCGCGGGCGCAGCTGGCGGACGAAATGGGTCTGGCGCTGAAGCTCAGCGCACGCACTAAAGAGCGCCTAATCGGCCTGTTCGGCGATATGCGCAGCGGCGTGCCAATCGACAGCATCCAGCTGGCGGGGCAGGTGGCCGAGATTAACCAGTCGCTGCAGCGCCACCCCCACGCCTTAATCAGCCTGGCCCGGCTGCGTTCGGCCGATGAATACCAATATATGCACGCCCTGGCGGTGTCGGCGCTGATGATCGCCTTGGCCCGTCAGCTCGGCATGGACGAGGCGCAAGTAAGTGAAGCGGGGGTGGCCGGTTTGCTGCACGACATTGGCGAGGCGCTGATGCCGGCGGAGTTGCTCAACTGCCCGGGCAAGCTCAGCCGCATCGACTCGACGTTGCTGCGCGATCACCCGGCGTTGGGCGCCGAAATCCTAGCAAAACAAGGCCTCAGTCCGGCGTTGGTGGATGTCTGCCTGCACCACCACGAGAAACCCGATGGCAGCGGTTATCCCGAGCGCCTGGCCGGTGAGCAGATTAGCCAGCTGGCGAAGATGTGTGCCATTTGCGATGTGTATGACGCCCTGACCTCCGACCGGCCCTACCAAAAAGGCCTGGACCCGGCCGAGGCGATGCGCAAGATGGCCGAGTGGTGCCCGGCGCAGTTCGACGAGCAGGTGTTCCGCGCCTTTGTCAAAGCCCTTGGCATCTACCCGACCGGAGCGCTGGTGCGGCTCGAAAGTGGCAAGTTGGGCGTGGTGCTCGAGCAAAACGAGCACTCGCTGCTGACGCCCAAGGTCAAGGTGTTCTTCTCGGCCAAGTCAAAGTCGCCGATCGAGCAAGAGATTATCGACCTCAGCAAGCTGGTCGGCCGTGAGCGCATAGTCGGTCGCGAACCTCTGGAAGACTGGGGTTTTCGTAATCTCGAAGAACTCTGGTCGGGCGAGCGCAAAGGCCGCGCGACCTTATTTGGTGGCGTGACCGCGCCGCTTTGATCGCCTGGCAGTCACCTAAGGTGACAAAAGAAACACGGGTTTTTCACCCCCCAGGGTTAACACTACAGCCTCTGCCAATGCCTGTTGGCGCTGATAATTTGGAGCACACCGGTGAAAGTACTGTTGATCTTGTTCAGTCTGGTCGCCCTGCCGGCCCTCGCCGCCGAGCCAACCCTGTACGGCCGCTACGAAAAAATTGGCTTACCTGAACTCAAGCAAACCCTCAAAGCCAAAATGGATACCGGCGCCTACACCGCCTCCTTGTCGGCCCGTGATATTGAGCTGTTCAAGCGTGATGGCGAGGACTGGGTACGTTTTCGTCTGGCCGCCAAAGGTGCGGATGACACCCTTTACGAGCACCTGGTGGCGCGTATCAGCAAAATCAAAAATCGCGCCGAAGAGAGCGACGATGAGGATGAAGACGCAGTGGCTATCTCCAAGCGTCCGGTAATCGATCTGCAGCTCTGCCTGGGCGATCAGCTGCGCACCGTTGAGGTCAACCTGGTCGACCGCAGCGGCTTCAACTATCCGCTGCTGATCGGCGCCAAGGCGCTGCGCGAGCTGGATGCGGCGATCGACCCGGCGAAGCGCTACACCGCCAGCAAACCCGACTGCAAATGAGCCTGCCCGGCGCGCGGTAAATCGCCGCGTGCCGGCCTGACGGTTGACCCTGCCCCTGGCTTTGGGCACCGTGGCAGCCTTGATGGTTGCCGGGTCGCAGCGCTATGCCGCAGATATTGATTGTTGAAGATGAAGCGGCGATTGCCGACACGCTGATCTACGCCCTGCAAAGTGAGGGCTTCAGCACCCACTGGCTGACCCTGGCGGGCGATGCGCTGGCATTTCAGCAGCAGACCCCGGCCGATCTGTGGATTCTCGATGTGGGCCTGCCGGATATGACCGGCTTCGAGGCCTGCAAACGCCTGCGCCGCTTTAGCGAAGTGCCAGTGCTGTTCTTAACCGCCCGTAATACCGAGATCGATCGGGTGGTGGGGCTGGAAATCGGCGCCGACGATTACGTGAGCAAACCCTTCAGTCCGCGCGAAGTGGCGGCGCGGGTCAAGGCGATCCTCAAACGGGTGCAGCCGCGCCCGGCAGTGGCGGCAGAGCCCGAGACCAGTGGACCGTTTCGCCTCGACTTGGAGCGGGTGCAGATTCACTATCAGCAACAACTGCTGGTGCTGACCCGCCACGAATTTCGCCTGTTGCAAGCCTTGCTCGGCCAGCCCGAGCGGGTCTTTTCCCGCGAGCAACTGCTGGACGCCGCCGGCGTTGCCAGCGATGCCGGTTACGAGCGCAGCATCGACAGCCATATCAAAAGCCTGCGGGCCAAACTGCGCGAAATAGCCCCAAGTACCGAGCCGATTCAGACCCATCGGGGGCTGGGTTACAGCTTGAGACTGATCTAATGCCTCTCGGTATCCGGATTTTCCTGGTCTATTTTCTGTTTGTCGGTCTGGCCGGCTGGTTTGTGTTGAGCACGGTGATGGACGAGATTCGTCCCGGCGTGCGCCAGTCCACCGAGGAAACCCTGGTGGACACCGCCAATCTGCTGGCCGAGTTGCTGCGCGATGACTTGCGCGGTGGTCAGATCGATCAACGTCGTTGGCAGGAACTGTTTCAGGCCTACGGCCAGCGCCAGCCCCAGGCGCAAATCGGTGAGGTGAGCAAAACCACGGTGAGCCATCGCATCTATGTCACCGATGCGAGCGGCAAGGTGTTGCTGGACTCCAGCGGCCAGGCGGTGGGCCAGGATTACTCGCGCTGGAACGATGTCTACCTGACCCTGCGCGGTCAGTACGGCGCCCGCTCGACCCGTGAGGTGGCGGACGATCCGGAGTCCTCGGTGATGTACGTGGCGGCGCCGATCAAAGACCACGGCCAGA
>JAURXE010000369.1 GCA_030654635.1 Pseudomonas sp. | reverse complement strand
GCAAAGCCCGAGCAGGGTGGCGACTAAGAAATTCCGCACAGAGGGCATGATACGGCTTCGTCAGGCTCTTGAATGAGGGCAGTTTAACAGGCCGTGGACAAAGGTCGCGAACGACGGTGGCCAGTGGCACGACCAACGCTGCAGGCGGCGCTGGCCGGCCGCAATCGGCGCCGGACGCTGCGGCCTGGTAAGCCGCGCTTAGAGGAACAGGCCGGGGCCAGGCCGTCCGCCCTCGGGAAACTTGACCCCGACTTTGCGGATTTTGTTCCCGTCCATCAGCGCGACAGTCCAGGTCAGGCCATTCCACTCCACCTGATCGCCAATCACCGGCTGACCGCCGATCTGGTGGGCGATAAAGCGGCCGAGGTGCAACTGCCCTTCGGCGCCCTCAAGTTTGAGGCCATAGAGGGCCGCGACCGCGCCCAGTTGGGCATCGCCTTCGAGGATAAAGTCGCCAAAAAAGCGCAAATCCTGACCGCGCTTGGGTGCCTCAATAAAGAGTTTGCCCAGCGCCGGCAGATCATATTCGTGGCCGACCACGCAGAGAATATCGCCAGCTTCAAGCCGGGTACTGCCCGAGGTGTGCAACAGTTTTTGGGCGCGAAACAGCGAGGCGATGCGTGTGCCTTCGGGCATTTTCAACTCGCGTAGCGGCGCGCCAATGCACCATTTTTCGGCGCCCAGGCGATAGACAAACAACTCCCACTCGCTGGTGGGGTGGATCTCCAGGCCGGCCCGGGAGATTGGCGCCGGATCAGGCGGCACCGTGACCCGCAGCCACTTGGCCACCCAGGGTAGGCTGGTGCCTTGCAAGACTAGCGAGACCAGCACGATAAAAAATGCCACGTTAAAAAATAATTGGGCATTGGCCAAACCGGCCATCAGCGGAAACACCGCAAGAATGATCGGCACTGCGCCGCGCAGGCCGACCCAGGCGATAAAGGCCTTCTCGCGGTCGTGGAAGGCGCGAAATGGCATCAGGCCGAGAAACACCGACAACGGCCGCGCGAACAGGATCATCCACAGCGCCAGAGCCAGAGCCGGCAAGGCGATCGGCAACAGTTCGTGGGGCGTGACCAGCAGGCCGAGGACCAGGAACATGCCGATCTGGGCCAGCCAAGTCAGGCCGTCGAGCATGTGCAAAATGCCGTGGCGTGAGCGGATCGGCCGATTACCCAGCAGCAGACCGCACAGATAAATCGCCAGAATGCCGCTGCCGCCTGCGGCGTTGGTGCTGGCAAAAATCATCAGGCCGCCGCTGACCACCAGCAGTGGATACAGACCGTCGGCCAGGTGCAGGCGGTTGATGATCTGCAACAACAGCCAACCGCCGCCCAGGCCCAGTACCGCGCCGATGGAGAAGTCGCGCAGCAGGTGCAGGGCCAATTGCCAGCCGATGGCGTGGTCGCTGCTGGCCAGCAGGCCGATCAGGGTCACGGTGAGGAACACCGCCATTGGGTCGTTGCTGCCGGACTCAATCTCCAGTGTGGCGGTCACCCGCTGATTCAGGCCGCGGCCACCGAGTAGGCTGAACACCGCGGCGGCATCGGTGGAGCCGACGATGGCGCCGATTAGCATGCCTTCCAGCAGGCTCAGGTTGAACAGCCAGGCGGCGGCAATGCCGGTCAGCCCGGCGGTGACCAGCACCCCGACGGTGGCCAGCGACAGCGAAGGCCAGAGGGCCACGCGAAAACTTTCTACCCGGGTGCGCATGCCGCCGTCGAGCAAGATGATCGCCAGCGCCAAGTTGCCCACCAGATAGGCCGTGGAGTAATTGCTGAAGGCGATGCCGCCGGGACCGTCGTTGCCAGCGAGCATGCCGACCGCCAGAAAGACCACCAGAATCGGGATACCAAAACGTGAACCGAAGGCGCTGACCAAAATACTGGCGACCACCAGCAACGCGCCGATAAAAAACAGGCTGTTGATGGCGCTGGCGTCCACAGGCGTACTCCGAGATAAAAGGCGGGATTGGCGCTGCTATGCAGGGCGCGTGCCGGATTCTAACCTGTGCCTTGATTGGACTGTCAAAAAAACGCCCCGCAACACAGCTTGAGCTGAGTGGGGGCGGGGCTGGCGCGGAATGCGTCGCTCTGCCTGGCTTAGAACCAGGCGTCCTGCATGTTCAGGCAGGTGTCGTCGCGGGCTTCGAGGATGGCCAGGTCGTGGTGGCAACTCGGCACTTCCCAGGTCAGGAAGTAGCGCGCGGCCTGCAGTTTGCCCTGGTAGAACGCCACATCGGCCGAGTTGCCGCGCGCCAGGCCTTCCTCGGCATGGATCGCCTGCTCCAGCCAGCGCCAGCCGATCACCAGGTGGCCGAAGACTTTCAGGTACAGCGCCGAGTTGGCCAGGCCCTGATTAACCTTGCCGCTCATCAGGTCGCCCAGCAGCGCCAGGGTGACGACTGATACCCGTGCCAGCAGTTGCTCCAGCGGCTGGCGCAGGCTGCTCAGGCTGTCGTACTGGCTGGCGCGCTGGCAGCTGCCTTGGATCAACTTGACCAGTTGCTTGAGCGCCGCGCCGTTGTTCATCGACACCTTGCGCCCGAGCAGGTCG
>JAURXE010000365.1 GCA_030654635.1 Pseudomonas sp. | reverse complement strand
GATGCTGGTTACGCCAGAATCCGAGTTGGTGGTGGCACCCGCTGGATACAGCTTGGCGGCATGCACGAAGCCACAAGCCTGGGCGGCGCGAATGTCGTCGCTGCTGGTGCGGTCGGTGAGGTAGAGCACCATCAACGGCTCGAAGCGGCTGCCAAGCGGGCGCGCGGAAAGAATTCGTTGACGGTACGCATCGGCTTCAGCGGCGTTACGTACCGGCGGCAGCAGGTTGGGCATGATGATGGCGCGGCCAAAGGTGCGCGCGACATCAGCCACGGTGTGCGTGAGGACGGCGCCGTCGCGCAGGTGAATATGCCAATCGTCGGGACGCAGCAGGGTTAGGCGGTCAGACATGAGGGGGTTCCAGGCGGGTAAAACGCAGCCGCTATGCTACCGGAAAAGCCCCGCGCCGGCACGTCGCCCTTCGTCTGGCAGTCGATGAAAGGCACACTATTTAAGGCAAAAATTGCGCGCGACACTTAAGTTTTCGCATCCTGCACCGATAGCTTTGGAGACTGCCGTAATCCCCTCTGGAGCCTGTCGTGCGCCAATCCTATGCCGTGTTGCTCAGCCTCTGTGCTGGCTTGCCGTTGAGCACGCCAGCGCTGGCGATCACCTTTCAAACACGCCTGGAAAACGTGCAATGGACTGTGGCTGGCGATCAGTTTGAGTGCCGCCTGTCGCAGGCGATTACTGATTTTGGCACCGGCGAGTTCGTCCGCCGTGCGGGTGAGCAGGCGACGTTTCGGGTGAGCAGTGCCGAATACTGGCAAGGCAACGGTTCGGCAACCTTGCTGGCGGCGGCAGCGCCTTGGCAGCCGGGGCGTGGTGATATCAATCTGGGCGCGATCCAGGGTGTCGCTGGCGCACCGCTGAACAGCTCGCAGTTGCAAGCTGGGCGCTTGCTCACCGGGCTTTTGGAAGGGCGCAGCCCATTAGTGCGTGAACGTACTCGCCAGGGTGGCGACCCGCTAGAGGTGCGTTTGTTGCCGGTCAAATTCGGCTCGGCCTATCACGACTATCTGGCCTGTACGGCCAAGTTATTGCCGGTGAACTTTGAGCAAATCAAAGAGGCGCAGTTGGGTTTTCCCAATGGCACCGAACTCGACAGTTTGGCGCAGGCCAAGCTGGATATTATTTTGCAGTTCCTCAAGGCCGATCCTTCGGTCAATCGAATCAACCTCGACGGTCACTCCGACAACAGCGGCAATCGCCTGACCAATCGTGACCTGTCGCGCCGCCGCGCCATCGCGGTGATGGACTACCTGATGGCCAACGGCGTGCCGGAGGCGCAGATCACCATCCGCTTTCATGGCGAGCGCTACCCTTTGCTGCCAAATAAAACCGAAGTCAATCGCGCGAAAAATCGCCGGGTCACCCTGCACCTGGAGCGTGAAGCCGCGCCGCCAGCACCGCCACAGGCCCCGCCGGCTGCGCCGTCCAAGAGTGATGCGGCAGCTATGTCCTGAGTCTGCCGGGCTGTCGCATGGCCAATAGAATTTGTCGCTTGGTCGTAACGCATGGCTCTGCCCCTGTAATTCAGCCGCCCCTGCCGGTAGAATCTTCGGTTTTCCGTAAACCCCGTGGAGTTGATGGCATGGCGGACGTTAACAAGGTAGTTCTGGCTTATTCCGGTGGCCTGGATACCTCGGTAATCCTCAAGTGGCTGCAGGATACCTATCAGTGTGAAGTCGTAACCTTCACCGCCGACCTCGGTCAGGGTGAGGAAGTCGAGCCCGCACGCCTCAAGGCGCAAGCCATGGGCGTTAAAGAAATTTACATCGACGACCTGCGCGAAGAGTTCGTGCGTGATTTCGTCTTCCCGATGTTCCGCGCCAACACCGTGTACGAAGGCGAGTACCTGCTGGGTACCTCTATCGCGCGGCCGTTGATCGCCAAGCGTTTGATTGAAATTGCCAACGAAACCGGCGCCGATGCCATTTCCCATGGTGCCACCGGCAAGGGTAATGACCAAGTACGTTTCGAGCTGGGCGCCTACGCGCTCAAGCCTGGCGTTAAGGTGATCGCCCCTTGGCGTGAGTGGGATCTGCTCTCGCGCGAGAAGCTGATGGATTACGCCGAGAAACACGCGATTCCGATCGAGCGGCATGGCAAGAAGAAGTCGCCGTACTCGATGGACGCCAACTTGCTGCACATCTCCTATGAAGGCGGCGTGCTGGAGAACACCTGGACCGAGCACGAAGAAGACATGTGGAAGTGGACCGTCTCGCCCGAAAAGGCGCCGGACGTGGCTACCTACATCGAACTGACTTACCGCAAGGGCGACATCGTTGCCATTGATGGCGTTGAAATGAGCCCGGCCACCGTGCTGGCCGAACTGAATCGCATCGGTGGTCTCAATGGCATCGGCCGTCTCGATATCGTCGAGAACCGTTATGTCGGCATGAAGTCCCGTGGCTGCTACGAGACGCCAGGTGGCACCATCATGTTGCGCGCGCACCGGGCGATCGAATCGATCACCCTGGACCGCGAAGTGGCGCACCTTAAAGACGAGCTGATGCCCAAGTACGCCAGCCTGATCTACACCGGTTACTGGTGGAGTCCGGAGCGGTTGATGCTGCAGCAGATGATTGATGCATCCCAAGCGCACGTGAATGGCGTGGTCCGCCTGAAGCTGTACAAGGGTAATGTGATGGTCACCGGCCGTAAGTCTGACGACTCGCTGTTCGATGCCAATATCGCCACCTTTGAAGAAGATGGCGGCGCATACAACCAAGCCGATGCGGCGGGCTTTATCAAGCTCAACGCATTGCGCATGCGCATCTCCGCCAACAAGGGCCGTAAGCTGTTCTAAGCCCTTGTAGTGGAAAAAACGCTCCGCTTGCGGGGCGTTTTTTTTGCATGAGTTTAAGCTCAGTGAGTTTGGTCGGCGGCCAGGACGGTCGCAGGTTTGCTGTATTGCTGCACCAATGCCAGCAGGCTGTCTTGTGGGGCGAGCAGCACCTCCACGCGGCGATTCAGGGCACGACCGGCCACGCTGTCGTTGGCGGCGCGTGGCATGTCAGGGCCCACGCCCTTGAGTAGCAGCCGATCACGTTTAAAGCCGCTGAGGCTAAAGATCCCCGCAACGGCTTGGGCGCGTTGCTGGCTCAAGCTGCGATTGAATTCCAGCTTGCCGCTGCTGTCGCTGTGGCCAAGGATCAGCACCGCAGGCGCTTGAGCATCTTTGGCGGTGAGTTTGGCGAGCCGCGTCAAGGCGCCCAGCTTGGCCGGCAGCAGCATCTGCGGCCGGTCAGGGTTGAAGCTGCCTTGCACCGGAATGCTCACCATCAGCACATCATCGCGTCGCTCCAGGGTAAAGCCACTGCCTTCTAGGGCCGTGCGCAGGGGCGCCTCATAAAGATCCAACCAGGCCTGGGTGCGGGCGTTTTGCAGGTTTTTGGGTGATTGACCCGGCTTGGCGGAAGTGGTTTTTTCCGCCTTGCTGCTGGTGGGGAATGACCACCAGCTTGCATCGTCCGGCTTTGCTTGCGGCTGAAGCTGTTCAGTCGTTTGGTTTTTTGCGCTATTGCTGGCGGATGAAAACGGCCACCAGCTCGAATTGCGGTGTTCAGCTGCAGGTTGGCTGCAGCCAGCCAGCAGCGCCAAGGCGATGGGCAGATAAATTTTATTCAACATGCAGCCGTTTCCTGAGCAGGCGGGTCGGGTTTTGAGCCGTTATTGGGCCAGTGGTTCATTTTACCTGGCGCGCACGGTGCTGGTAGCCCAGTGGACAGCGGTTCACAATACGCCCCTGGGTTATCTGTGAGGCAAGTAATATGCGAATTTTGCACACCATGCTGCGGGTCGGCGACTTGGATAAATCCATCGCCTTCTATACCGAGGTGCTGGGTATGACCTTGCTGCGCCGTAATGATTATCCCGACGGCCAGTTCACCCTGGCCTTCGTCGGCTACGGCGACGAGGCGCATAACAGCGTGATCGAGCTGACCCATAACTGGGGCGTCGAGAGCTATGAGTTGGGTACTGGCTATGGCCATATCGCCCTGGAAGTGATGGACGTCTACAAGGCCTGTGAGGACATTCGCGCCCGTGGCGGCAAGATCACCCGCGAAGCCGGGCCGATGCAACATGGCCGCAGCATCCTGGCTTTTGTCGAAGACCCGGACGGCTACAAGATTGAGCTGCTGTCACCGTCGCGCAAAGACTGATTCAAGGTGCACAAAAAAGCCCCGCCAAGCAAGTTGGCGGGGCTTTTTTGTGCTGGAAACTGTGTGCAAAGCACCGTTGCAACTACTGCTGAAGCTTGGCTTTGACGAATGCTCTAGAGGTCGAAGTCATAGTCGTTGAGCTGCTTTTGCAGGCGCCGCTCTTCTAAGTAGTT
>JAURXE010000364.1 GCA_030654635.1 Pseudomonas sp. | reverse complement strand
TCCTGAGTCCTCCCTACGCCTTCGGCAACCGACCGCGGCGGCGGAATTCCACCGGGGTTTCGCCGACCCAGCGTTTGAAGGCGCGGTAGAAGGTGCTCGGTTCGGAGAAGCCGGTGCGTTCGACTATCACTTCGATGCGCTCGTCGGTGTTGAGCAGCAGGTCTTTAGCCAAGCGGCAGCGGTAGTCGGTAATCAGGTCGTTGAAGCGCACGCCGGCCACCGCCAACCGCTCACGCAGGCGCCGCGCCGGCATATTCAGACGCGCCGCCACCTGCTCAAGGGTCGCGCCGTTGTCGACCAGCAACTCGGCAATCAGATCACGAACTTTACGCACCAGATCCAGCCGTTCGACTTCAGCGAGCTGACGGCGGGCCATCGACTCGTGCATCTGCAACAACTCGGGGGCGGCATGCCGGGAGGCTTTTTGCAGCACACTGGCGGCAAAGATCAGGCTGTAGCGCGGCTGCTCAAAGACCACCGGGCAACCATAGGCCTGCTGATATCGCTCGGTGGGCGCCGCCTGGGCGTGAATAAACTGCACCTGCTGGGGGACGAAATCGCCTTCGGTCAGGGCGCTGAACATGCGGATTACCGCGCCGGCGAGCATTTCCGGGAAATGCCGGGGCACCTCCGGGCTCATCCCCAGTACCAGAGTCGCCACCTCGCCATCCACTTCCAGCTTGGCGCTCAGACCGTCGGACAACAGCCGCACGTAGCGCAGGGCATGGCGCAGGCCATCGCCGAAGGTTTCGCTGGAGAGAAACATATATTCCAGCAGCAGGCCGTGGAACGCCGGCAGGTGCTGGGACAAATGCAGCCCCACATGCTCCTCACCGCATTCCTCGGCGGCGGCTTTCCAGAACAGTACCTGCGCCATGTGCGGGTAACGCCCGCTGGGCAGTACGCCCTCGGGCAGGCCGAGGCGCTTGAGCACCCGGTCGGGATTGGCGCCACTGGCGCGCAATGCGTCGAACGCTAGACGCATCAGCGCCACATCATCGGTCAGGTCACGCATGCTAAAAATTCTTATTTTGGCTAAGGCGCGGCCATCTTATGCAGCTTTAACGCCGCGGCTCAAGGCCCGATTGGCTTTGCCGGCAGATTGACTGGCTTGCCACGCGCCCTTGCCCCACGGCCAATGCCGCTGCAGCGTAAGTCGCTAAGCTGCAAGCGACATTTCCCCAGGAACTTATCTATGCCCAGCCAATGGCGCGACCTTTCCAGCCCACCCGCCCTGCCCGGTTTGTTTCTGCGCGCCGCGCTGCGCCGCGGGATTCGTGGCAAGCAACTGCCAGACCTGGGCCTGCGCTGTGAGCTCAGTGTCGATCCCAAGCACCTGGCTCGCTACCGGCAGGTCTGCGGGCTGGCCGACAGCGCCTATCTGCCGGCGGCCTACCCGCATATTTTGGCCTTTGCGTTGCAGATGCAACTGCTCACCGATCCGGCTTTCCCCCTGCCCCTGCTAGGCCTGGTGCACGTGGAAAATCGCATCAGCGTGCTGCGCCCGCTGGGCGGCCTGGGGCCGTTTCGCGTCAGCGTGCAACTGGGTCAGTTACAACCCCACAGCAAGGGCGCGGTGTTCAGCCTGATTACCCGCCTGGAAGACCAGCTCGGGCTGCTCTGGGAAGGCGAAAGCCGCATGCTCTGCCGTGGCTTACAGCTGCCCGGCGGCGTCGCCCATCAGCCCACGGCCGCGCCGCTGCCACTTGAGCCGCTGGCCAACTGGACGGCGCCAGCCGATACCGGTCGCCGTTATGCGCGGGTGGCCGGCGACTACAACCCAATCCATTTATACGCGGCCACCGCCAAGCTGTTTGGCTTCCCTCGCGCCATTGCTCATGGTCTGTGGCACAAGGCCCGCGCCATGGAAGAGTTAACCAAACACCTGCCCATTAGCGGTTATGAGCTGGCGGTGCGCTTTCAAAAACCACTGCTGCTACCTGGCGCAGTCAGCTTGCTGGCCAGTGCCCCGGCCGCCAGCGGCCAGCTGAGTTTGCAGGGCGCCGATGGCGGCGTGCATATGAGCGGCCATTGGCAGCCGCTGACCAACGCCGGCTAGCCACAAAGACAGAGGGCGGACGTAGGGCAGGGGCAACCCGCGCGGGTTTCACCCGCCCTACGCGAACACTTGCAGCGCGGCAGACAAGGCTTGAAGCTATGCGGCATTAAGGAGTGCCCCATGAATTTCAGCGAATTAACCCAGCGCCTGCACGCGATCCGCGACCAGAACGATTGGCAGCGTTTTCACAACCCGAAAAACCTGGCCATGGCCGCCAGTGTGGAGATGGCCGAACTGGTAGAAATCTTCCAGTGGCTGGAGCCTGCCGAGGCTCGCGAACTGTCCGCCGACCAGCGCGAACATGCCGGCCAGGAAGTGGCCGATATCCTCATGTACCTGACCCTGCTATGCAGCGAACTGGGCATCGACATGGAGCAGGCGCTCGCCGCCAAGCTCGCCGATAACGAACGGCGCTTTGCCCAGGTGACGCCATGAGCACCCCAGACGACCGGCACTTCGACCAGCTGGCCACCCGTTTCGCCGAGAAGATCTACGGCGGCGCCAAGGGTGCGATTCGCCTTGCGGTGCTGCAGGCCGACTTGCTTGAAGTGCTGCCGCAACGGCCGCTGCGGGTACTGGATATTGGCGGAGGACTGGGCCATATGTCGCTGTGGCTGGCCGAACAGGGTCATCAGGTCACCTTCACCGAGCCGGCCGCACCAATGCTCGAAGGCGCCCGCGAGCGGTTTGCCGCTGCCGGGCAAAGCGCCACTTTTATTCAGGCCTCCTGGCAGGAACTGGGCGCGCAGCTGAACGAACCGTTTGACCTGGTGCTCTGCCACGCGGTGCTGGAATGGCTGGCCGAACCGCAGAGCATTCTGCCGCTGCTGCACCGGCTGACCGCCAGCGATGGCTGGTTGTCCCTGGCTTTTTACAACAAGGACGCGCTGATTTACCGCAACCTGCTCAAGGGGCATTTCCGCAAATTGCGCGAGCAGAGTTTTGCCGGTGAAAAACAAAGCCTGACCCCGCAACAACCCCTCGATCCGCGCGAACTGGCTGAGCAACTTAGCGGCCTCTGGACAGTCGAAAAACAAAGCGGCGTGCGAGTTTTTCACGACTACATGCCCCACGACTTTCAAGTTAAAACCGCCACCCAGAACCTGACCCAGCTAATCGAAATGGAGCTGGCTTATCGGCGTCATCCCAGCTTTGCCGGCCTGGGTCGCTACTTGCACTGGCTGTGCCGGCCGCGCGCATTGGAGGGCTAATGAACAGACCTATGGCGCTACTGCTGTGCAGTCTGGGCTTAGTGGCCTGCCAAGGGCAGAGCCAAAACCCCTACAACGCCCAATCGCTGCCGATTCCCCCGGCACCCGCTGCCGCCGCGCAAACCTTCGACCGCAGCGGCTACCCAGCGCCTGCCCGTGATTACGGCCGTTATCGAACTTGGGCTTGGTCGGCCGGGCAATTGCCCAGCGGCGCCGGCTGGGCGGATTCTGCGCAGATCGCCGATATGCTCACCGACAGCCTCGACCAGCAAGGCCTGCGCCCAGCGCAAGAGGGCGCCAAACCCGACCTACTGGTGAACAGCAGCGTGCGCATGGAGCGCCGCCAAGTGCAGGACTACGACCGCGGCGGCGCTTACTATGGCAACAGTCCCTATGGCAACACATACGGCGTAGGCGGCAGCGTGCCCCTGAGGCGCACCTACACACAGCACGTGCTGATCGTTGATGTGCAGCTGATCGAGGCCGCCAGCGGCCACAGCATCTGGCGCAACA
>JAURXE010000354.1 GCA_030654635.1 Pseudomonas sp. | reverse complement strand
ACCAACGCTTCCTTGGCAGATTTCTTCAGCTGCTTGATCCCGCGCTCTTCGCGCAGCGCCGCAGCTTTGTCGGCACAGGCCTCCACGTAGACCAAGGCCTGCGCCGGGCTTGAGTAAAAAAACCGCGCACCCTTGCCGTTTTGATGTTGCGCGAAACGCCGCTGCGGGTCGTCGCTGATGCCGCAATACAAGGCGCCATTGGCCGCCCGCACCAAATACACAAACCAGGGTTTGACCGCGACCGGCGCAGGCTCGCAACTGGCAGCAGGGACTAAGGCGGGGAGTTTGGGCATCGCGACTACCGGGTAATTTGGCGCGGCGCAGCTTAACAGAGATAATCCCAACCACGGCCCAGCGCCGACCCTATTGGCAGCAGGAAAGTCCCCATGAATATTCAGCTATTTACCACCGGCGGCACCTTCGACAAGGTTTATTACGACGCCCTGTCGGACTTTCAGATCGGCGAGCCGATGGCCACCGAAATTCTCCGCGAAGCCGCGGTAACCTTTGCCTTTAAAGTCGAAAGCCTGCTGAAAAAAGACAGCCTAGAGCTCACCGACGACGACCGCGCACTGATCCGCAGCAAAGTTCTCGCCTGCCCGACCCGGCACATCCTGATTACTCACGGCACCGATACCATGACCAAAACTGCCGCCGTACTGCAGGATATTCCCGACAAGGTAATCATCTTCACCGGCGCCATGCAGCCGGCACGCATGCGCAACAGCGACGCGGCCTTTAACCTGGGCGTCGCCATCGGTGCCCTGCAGTGTTTGAGCGATGGCGTGTATATCGCCATGAGCGGGCGGATTTTCCCGGCCGACAAGGTGCAAAAAAATCGCGCCGCCGGCTGTTTTGAACAATCCGCCGGCTAAGCAACTCCAACTTCGATGCGCCATGTCGCCACTGCGCGACCTCAAACCATTAATGCCGCGCGCTGCTTAGGCGCGGCAAACCGGAGTCAGTCATGGATCAGCCACTTATCTTGCAACCCAACCAAAGCGCCGATGCCTGCGTGATTTGGCTGCACGGCTTGGGCGCCGACCGTTACGACTTTATGCCGGTGGCCGAGACCTTGCAGCAAAGGTTGCCGAGCACCCGCTTTGTCTTGCCACAGGCACCGACCCGCGCCGTGACCATCAATGGCGGCTACGCCATGCCCAGCTGGTACGACATCCTGGCCATGAGCCCGGCTCGGGCAATCAACCGCGAGCAACTGGAAGCCTCAACCCAACAAATCATCCAACTGATCGAGACGCAGCGCGACAGCGGCATCAATCCGGCGCGGATCATCCTTGCCGGCTTCTCCCAGGGCGGCGCAGTGGTGCTGCACACCGCGTTTCTGCGTTGGAACGGCCCACTCGGCGGGGTATTAGCGCTGTCGACCTATGCGCCGACCTTCAACGACGAAGTGCAACTGCCGGCCGATAAAAAACAACTGCCGGTGTACTGTCTGCATGGCCGCTTCGATGATGTGGTATTGCCCGCCATGGGCCGCGCCGCCCACGACTATTTACTCAGCCAAGGCGTGCCGGTCACCTGGCAAGACTACCCAATGAGCCATGAAGTACTGAGCGAAGAAATCCAAGACATCGGGAATTGGTTGGCCACTGTATTGCGCTGAAGCGCCCATGCTGCGCCGCTCAACACCCGCACAAGGCGCAGCATGACCCGCAAGTCGATACCTGACCACCGGTCGGATTAGCCCGGCTGTGAATTTGTCATATTCCGCACTCGCAACTATGGTCAGCGCAAATACCCCATAGACAGGGAAGTTTGCTATGCCCGTGCTTTTTAGCCGCCCGCGTCCGTCGCCAATCCGATGAAAGCCATGCAGCAGCAGCCTGACCTGCAACAGGTCATGCAGCTGCGGTTGTTCCAGAATGTTGCCGCCAGCAGCCTGACCAAGCTGCTGAAAAACTTTCGACTCTGCGAATATCAGCCCGGCGAGATTCTGCTCTCGCCCTTTAAACGCAACCAATACCTGTACTTGCTGCTTGAAGGCCAACTCAAGGTCTACCTCGGCTCGCTCGACAATCACTCTGTCAAAACCCTGGAGCCCGGCGAGTGCGCTGGCGAAGTCAGTTTTATCGACAACCAGCCACCCTCCGCCTATGTACTTGCCACCGATCGTGCGCTGGTGTTGCGGCTGCCGCGCAAAACCCTGAGTAGCCTGTTTAGCAGTTCACCGCAGTTGATGCGCAATCTCTTGGAGCTGCTCTGCCAACGCGTACGCCAAGGTAACCAAAGCATTCTCGACAGCGAACAGCACGCCA
Source organism: Pseudomonas sp. (assembly GCA_030654635.1). Lineage (GTDB taxonomy): Bacteria > Pseudomonadota > Gammaproteobacteria > Pseudomonadales > Pseudomonadaceae > Aquipseudomonas. The sequence continues at coordinate 854 of JAURXE010000354.1, read as the reverse complement.
ATCTCGATACCCTCACCGGCTGCTACAACCGCCGCTGGCTGGAGCATGTATTTGACCGTGAAAGCACCCGTTGCGCCTTCAATGAACACCCCCTGTCGATGCTGATGCTGGATGTTGACCAGTTCAAAGACTACAACGACCAGCACGGTCATCTGGCCGGCGACTACGCCTTGAGTTTGGTCGCCCATACGCTGCGCAACCAACTGCGGCCCAAAGACAGCATGATCCGTTATGGCGGTGAGGAGTTTGTGATTCTACTGCCGGAAATTGCCGCCGAGGAAGGCCGCAGCATTGGTCAGCGCTTGCGCGAAAGCCTGCAACAAATTCCAGCGTTCTACTCGCCGATTGGCGCCCTGCCCGGCGTCACAGTGTCGATCGGCCTGGCGCAATTGCACCCGCGCGACAGCCTGGAAAACCTCATCGCCCGCGCCGACAGCGCGCTCTATCAAGCGAAACAACAAGGTCGCAACTGCCTGTGCGGCTAAGTTTGCGCGGCTAACCGGTTGCGCTTAACAGGCCGTTTAAAAATGTAGGCGAGGCAGCCGAGACAAAGCAAAAGCAGGCGCAACGTAGCGAAGCGCAGTAACAGCCGCAGGCTGGCCCGCAGGGCGAGCACAGCGAGTCAAAAGCGGAGTTTACGTGCTGTAAATGAGCATTTTGAGCCTGTTTTTAACGCAGTATCGGCAACGTAGGTAGTTTTTCAACGGCCTGTTAGAGTGCCCGACATAAAAATAATCGGAGCCACTCCCATGCATAAAATCGTCCTCAGCCTGAGTGCTCTACTGTTACTTGGCGCCACGGTTTTTTTCAGTTTGCCGAAAGTGCTCGACTGGCACATGAACAGCGTCGCCAGC
>JAURXE010000195.1 GCA_030654635.1 Pseudomonas sp. | reverse complement strand
GGCCAACAGGCGATCACCCTGAAACACCATGAAGTGCCACTCACCAGGCACCAGTTCGTAATTCTCGCTGAACTCAAAGGCCATCAAATCCTGCGGCGAGTTTTGTAGCAAGGTTTGCTCGACGACGAATTTGTCATGGCGCAGGCCATCTGGAGTCGTCACACCGGGCGTTAGGTAGAGCAAGGTCAGCGGCTCATCTTTAGCGACTTTTCCCGCCAGGCTATAGCGCATACCAAACTTCATACCGAGCTTGGCTGGAATATTGGTCGTGGTTTCAATCGTCTGATTGCTGTGGGTCAGCACCCGCTCGCCGGGCTGAAAGTCCTGATACTGGCTATTGAAAATGCCGTATTCAACCGGCCCTTCTATGCGCACTTGCGCACTAGCAAGACCAGACAACAAGAGGCTGCCGGCCAGGGTTATCAGACGAATAGAGTGCATGCTTGGTTCCCGTTTTGAGTGGATTGAGGATGACCCAGCGTATGACACTAGCATGACGGCCATATGACAAACCGCTCCACATCCACAGCGGACAGCATGCAATTTTACCTCTGCATAAATACAAACGGGGCCATAAAGGCCCCGTTTGCAGGTTGCGTGGACTGAGTCGTTAAACGGTCAGTTCAACCAGCAGCTTGTTCAAGCGACGCACGTAAGTCGCTGGATCTTTCAAGCTGTCGCCGGCGGCCAAGGCGGCCTGATCGAAGAGGATATGCGTGAGGTCGGCGAAGCGGTCTTCACTCTGCTCGGCATCCAGTTTTTCGATTAAAGGGTGGGCCGGATTGATCTCGAAGATCGGCTTCGACTCTGGCACCTTCTGTCCGCTGGCTTCGAGGATTTGGCGCATTTGCATGCCCATGTCCTGCTCGCCAATGGCCAGGATGGCCGGCGAATCGGTCAGACGATGGGAAACCCGCACCTCGCTAACGGCATCCGCCAAGGTGGCTTTCAAGCGCTCGAGCAAGCCTTCTTTGCTCTTGGCGACTTCTTCCTGAGCTTTCTTCTCTTCATCGGAGTCGAGTTTGCCCAGATCCAGATCACCGCGGGTTACGTCGACAAAGCTCTTGCCATCGAACTCGGTGAGGTAGCTCATCAGCCACTCATCGATACGATCGGTCAGCAGCAGCACTTCAATGCCTTTCTTGCGGAAGACCTCAAGGTGCGGGCTGTTTTTAACCTGGGCAAAGC
>JAURXE010000322.1 GCA_030654635.1 Pseudomonas sp. | reverse complement strand
GACTATGACCAGCCGCCCATGACCGTGATCGGCGAACTGGACCAAGCCTCCGGCGACCTGCTGCAGGCCATTTACGAGGAGCTGGATGCGCCGGTGATCCGCAAGGACATCGCCGTCGCCGAGCTGATCAAGTACACCTGCAACGTCTGGCACGCCGCCAAAGTGACCTTCGCCAACGAGATCGGCAATATCGCCAAGGCCTCCGGCGTTGATGGCCGCGAAGTGATGGACGTGATCTGCCAGGACAAGAGCCTCAACCTGTCGAGCTACTACATGCGCCCCGGCTTTGCCTTCGGTGGCTCTTGCCTGCCCAAGGATGTACGCGCCCTGACCTACCGGGCCGGCCAGCTGGACGTTGAGCATCCGATGCTCGGCGCCATCATGCGCAGCAACGTGGCCCAGGTGCAGAACGCCTTCGACATCATCGCCAGCCATGCCAAACGCAAAGTCGCGCTGCTCGGTTTGAGCTTCAAGGCCGGTACCGACGACCTGCGCGAAAGCCCGCTGGTGGAGCTGGCCGAGATGCTGATCGGCAAGGGCTACGAGCTGACCATTTACGACAGCAACGTCGAATATGCGCGGGTCTACGGGGCCAACAAAGAGTACATCGAGTCGAAAATCCCCCATGTCTCGTCGCTGCTCAACAGCAACTTCGAACAGGTGGTAAATGGCTCCGACATCATCGTGCTGGGCAATCGCGACGAGAAGTTCCGCACCCTCGCCCAACAGGCACCCGAAGGCAAGCAAGTGGTCGATTTGGTCGGCTTTATGCCACACACCACCCGCGGCGCCACCGAAGGCATCTGCTGGTAAGCAATGTTTGGCCGGCAATGAGCCGGCCAAACAGCCCCAGCCATAACCCCCGGCTGAGCACCTCGACGTCTGCGCCTGCACCACAGGCGCCGAGGTGCTCAGCCGGCATGCCAAACTCAAGGAATAAAAACACCAATGGACAGGCTCAAGCAGGTTTTCGCCCAAGCCGCCGGCTGGCTGTTGTACCTCAGTCTGTTGATGGGGATCG
>JAURXE010000317.1 GCA_030654635.1 Pseudomonas sp. | reverse complement strand
GTCGTCACTCAACCCGCATGCGACGCTGGCCCAAGCCGAGCGGCAAGCGCAAATCGAGGCACTGGCTGGCGCGCTCACCACGGCGTAGGGTGGTAAACCGCGAAGCGTTTGCCACCGCTGGCGGGCGCCGCCACGCGGGCGAAAAATCTCACCTCGCGGCCCGTGCGCGGCGTAACCCACCGAGCGGTTGCAGACTTTTCAGAGCTAGCGCGGCATAGCCCCATGTTGGGTTACGCGGCGGCCTAAACCGTTGAGCTCTTTAGACCTAGCCACATGCCGCCCAACCTACGAACTGAGGCCTGCTGCGCGAGTGCAGCCCCAGCCAATCGTGGCTAAAGCCCCTCCCACAAGAGCTCCATGCAGCCGCTACATCACACCGCCACTGGCGCCTTGATATGCGGATGGGCCTGATAACCCACCAGTTCAAAGTCTTCGAACCTGAACGCCAGCAAGTCGGTGACCGCCGGGTTGAGCTGCATCACCGGCAACGGCAGCGGCTCACGGCTCAGCTGCAAATCGCTCTGTTCCATATGGTTGGCGTACAGGTGGCAGTCGCCGCCGGTCCAGATGAACTCGCCCGGTTGCAGGCCGCAGACCTGCGCGACCATCAGGGTCAGCAGGGCGTAGCTGGCGATATTGAACGGCACCCCGAGGAAGATATCCGCCGAACGCTGGTACAGCTGGCAGCTGAGTTTGCCGTCGGCCACATAGAACTGAAACAAGGCGTGGCAGGGCGGCAACGCCATCTGCTCGACCAGCGCCGGGTTCCAAGCGCTGACAATCAGCCGCCGCGAGTCCGGGTTGGTTTTGATCATCTGGATCAGGTTGCTGATCTGATCGATCGAGCCGCCATTGGGTGCCGGCCAGTTGCGCCACTGGTAGCCATACACCGGGCCGAGATCGCCATTTTCGTCGGCCCACTCATCCCAGATACGCACGCCATTATCTTGCAGGTACTTGATATTGGTGTCGCCCTGCAGAAACCACAGCAGCTCATGGATGATGGATTTCAGGTGGCACTTCTTGGTGGTCACCAGCGGAAAACCATCGGCCAGGTTAAAGCGCATCTGCTGGGCAAACAGGCTGTAAGTGCCGGTGCCGGTGCGGTCATTCTTGAAGGTACCGGTGTCGCGCACCAGCCGCATCAGGTCCAGATACTGTTTCATTGCATGGCTCCTTAAGCGGTTTTTGCAGCGGTCGGGGCGCGGCGATAGGCCAGGACGATCAGGGCAATGCCGGCGAGAACCATCGGCAGGCAGAGCACCTGACCCATGGTCAGCCAGCCGCCGGCCAGATAACCAAGTTGGGCATCCGGCACCCGGACGAACTCGACAACGAAACGGAAAATCCCGTACCACAGGGCAAACATCCCGGACACCGCCATGGTCGGCCGTGGCTTGCGGGTGTACAGCCAGAGAATCGCAAACAACGCCACGCCCTCGAGGGCGAACTGATAGAGCTGCGACGGGTGGCGCGCTAGCTGTTGCGGGTCGGTGGGGAAGACCATCGCCCAAGGCAGATCGGTGGCCTTGCCCCAGAGTTCGGCATTGATAAAGTTGCCAATCCGCCCGGCCGCAAGTCCCAGCGGCACCACTGGGGCAATAAAGTCCATCAACTGGAAGAAGCTCTTGCCGTTGCGCGAGCCAAACCACAGGTTGGCCAGCATCACGCCGACTAAGCCGCCGTGGAAGGACATGCCACCCTTCCACACTTGCAGAATAAGCAGCGGCTCATGCAGGTAAGCGGCCAGATCGTAAAACAGCACATAGCCCAGACGACCGCCAAGAATCACCCCCATCGATGACCAGAAAATCAGGTCCGACAGCTGCTCCTTGGTCCAGTTCGGGTCAAAAGCCTTTAAGCGCCGCGACAACAGCAGCCAGGCACCGCCGATACCAACCAGGTACATCAGGCCATACCAATGGATTTTGAGCGGACCCAGGGCCAAGGCCACCGGATCGATTTGCGGAAAAGCCAGCATTCGTACTCCTTAAAACAGCAATGTGCTTACAGCAGAAAATTCAAACCAACGCAGAACAACAGCAGCGCGAATAAGCGTTTAAGCAGGCGGGGCGACAGTTTGTGCGCCAACCGCGCGCCAAAACGGGCGAAAAACATGCTGGTGAAGGCAATCCCGGCCACCGCCGGCAAATAGATAAAGCCCAACGTCCACTCGGGCAGCTGTGGATTATGCCAGCCAATCAGCAGAAAACTCAGGGCGCTGGCGGCGGCAATCGGCAGGCCGCAGGCCGAGGACGTGGCCACGGCCTGCTGCATCGGCACGCTGCGCCAGGTCAGAAATGGCACGCTGAGCGAGCCGCCGCCGATGCCAAAAATCGCCGAGGCCCAGCCAATGACTGCACCGGCGGCCGTCAGTCCGGCTTTACCTGGCACCGTGGCGCTGGCTTTGGGCTTTAATTCCAGAGCCATCTGCAGAGCGATCACCAGGGCGAATACGCCAATAATCTTTTGCAACTGCGGCCCCTGAATCGCCGCTGCCGTCAACGCACCAAAGCCGGCGCCGAGCAGAATCCCCAGGGTCATCCAGCGCACCAGCTCCCAGCGCACCGCGCCGCGCCGCTGGTGTTCCAGCACCGCGTTGATCGAGGTGAAGATGATGGTCGCCAAAGAGGTGCCCACCGCCAGATGGGTCAATACCTCGGGGGCAAAGCCTTGGGCGCCGAAGCTGAACACCAGCACCGGCACTATGATGATGCCGCCGCCAACCCCAAACAAACCGGCCAAGACCCCGGCGCAACCACCCAGCACTAGGTACAGCAACAGATATTGCAAAACGTCCATCGGTGCCTCCGTAAACAGGCCAGCATGGTAACGGATGGGACCGGCCGCCTCCACTTGCCGCGACGGATGCTTTAACCTCACAGTGTGTTTCTTAGGATAAGACTGCCATGTGTCTGATTGTCTTCGCCTGGCGTCCCGGCCATGCAGTGCCGCTGCTGGTGGCGGCCAACCGTGATGAGTTTTATGCGAGGCCCAGCGCGGCGCTGGCGCACTGGGACGAGCAACCGGGGATTTACGCCGGGCGCGATTTGCAGGCTGGCGGCACCTGGCTGGGTGTCGGCCCACAAGGCCGCTTCGCCGCCCTGACCAACCTGCGTGACCCGGCGCAACCGCTGGGGGCGCGCTCGAGGGGGGAGCTACCGGCCGGGTTTCTCAGCAGCCAATTGCCACCCGCTGAGTTTCTGGCCGAGCTACAAAGTAAGGCCAGCGAGTTCAGCGGCTTTAATCTGCTGGTGGGCAGCGC
>JAURXE010000316.1 GCA_030654635.1 Pseudomonas sp. | reverse complement strand
AATAAGCGGCCCTTTTTTATTTTCAGTATGGGTGGGCGGACTCAGCCGTGTAGCGAAGAGTCCGCCGTTTAGCGTTTAGGCCAGAGGATCGCCGACGTGCAGGATCTTCATGGTGTTGGTGCCGCCGATGGTGTGGTAGCTGTCGCCCTTGGTCAGGATCACCCAGTCGCCTTGTTGCACCACGCCGCGCTTGAGCAGCTCATCGACTGCCGCCTGGCTGACTTTGTCGGCCGGCAGGGCTGCTGGGTCGAAGGGTACTGTCTCGACGCCGCGAAACAGCGCCACGCGGGCCTGGGTTTCGCGGTGCGGGGAGAAGGCGAAGATCGGCATTGAGGAGCGAATCCGCGACATGATCAGCGGCGTGTAGCCGCTTTCGGTCAGGCAAATGATGGCTTTCACGCCGGGGAAGTGGTTGGCCGTGTACATGGCGGCCAGGGCGATGCTTTCGTCGCAGCGCTCGAAGCTTTCTTCCAGGCGATGGCGCGAGACCTTGTTCATCGGGTGTTTTTCCGCACCCAGGCACACCCGCGCCATGGCCTTGACCGCTTCCACCGGATAGGCGCCGGCGGCGCTTTCGGCCGAGAGCATCACCGCATCGGTGTAGTCGAACGCGGCGTTGGCCACGTCCGAGACTTCGGCGCGGGTCGGCATCGGGCTACTGATCATCGACTCCATCATCTGGGTGGCGGTGATCACCACTTTGTTCAGGTGGCGGGCGTGGGCGATGATTTTTTTCTGGATGCCGACCAGCTCGGCATCGCCGATTTCCACGGCCAGGTCGCCACGGGCAACCATTACGCCGTCACTGGCGCGAATCAGGCCATCGAGGGTTTCGTCGTCGGCCACCGCTTCGGCGCGTTCGATCTTGGCGATCAGCCAGGCCGTGCCGCCGGACTCGTCACGCAGGCGACGGGCTTCGTGCATGTCGGCGGCGTCACGGGGGAAGGACACGGCCAGGTAATCCAGCTCCATTTCGGCGGCCAGCTTGATGTCGGCGCGGTCCTTGTCGGTCAGCGCTGGCGCGGTCAGGCCACCGCCACGGCGGTTGATGCCCTTGTGGTCGGACAGCGGGCCGCCGATCAATACGGTACAGAGCAGCTCGTCACTGCCCACAGAGTCGACGCGCATTTCTACCCGACCATCGTCGAGCAGCAGTTCGTCGCCGGCCTTGCAGTCGGTGATCAGGTCCGGGTAGTCGATGCACACCACGTCCTGGGTGCCGGCTTCGCGCGGATGGCTGATGGAGAAGCGAAACTTGTCGCCTTCTTTTAACTCAATGCGCTTGTTGGCGAATTTGGCGATGCGGATCTTCGGCCCTTGCAGGTCGCCGAGCAGGGCGACAAAGCGCCCGTGTTTGGCGGCAATCTCACGGACCAGCAGGGCACGGGCTTTATGTTCGGCCGGGCTGCCGTGGGAGAAGTTCAGCCGAGCGACATCCATGCCGGCCAGAATCAGTTGTTCCAGCACTTCTGGAGAGTTGCTGGCGGGGCCCAGCGTGGCGACAATTTTGGTGCGGCGGGAGGTCATGCGCAGGCTCCATAGTTCAGACAGAATGCGAGGCTACTACGCCAGAACCTTGTAGTCATTTTTGTCCGGCACTACTTATTTTGCAGTGCCTCCGACGGCTTGTGGTTGTGGCTTCAACACCAACACATCGCACTCAACAGCTTCTAGTACGCGCTCGGCGGTGCTGCCAATCAGTGCGCTGGCCAAGTGGCTGCGACTGATGGCGCCCATCAGCAACAGGTCAATGCCCTGCTCGCGCACATAACGCGGCAGTTCTTGCTCAGCGAAACCGTGCAACAGTTTGGCACTATCTAACGGAACGGCGGCCGCTTGCAGCAACTGCTCGAACGCCACGCGGTGTTGTTCGGCGCAGACCTGGTTGTAGTGCTCGTAGTCGTTAATCAGTTGGGTATCGAACAGCAGTGACGGCGGCAGCGGCGGGTAGCAGTGCAGGTAGTGGGCGGGCATCTCCAGGGCTGCGCCGAGCACTTTGG
>JAURXE010000306.1 GCA_030654635.1 Pseudomonas sp. | reverse complement strand
TGTAGTCCTTACAGGCGGGCGCCGCGCACGCCTTCGGCCAGTTCGCGGCATAGGCCCAACACGCCGTCGATGGCCTGTTGTGGCGATGCTGCGTTGGCGATCTGGTCGATTAGCGCCGAGCCGACCACCACGCCGTCGGCTAGGCGGGCGATGGTCGCCGCATGTTCCGGGGTACGGATGCCAAAACCGATGCTGATTGGTAGGTCGGTGTGGCGACGCAGGCGCGCGACCGCTTGCTCGACGTGCTCCAGGGTTGCCGCGCCGGCACCGGTCACGCCGGCTACCGAGACGTAGTAGACGAAACCGGAGCTGCCGTTGAGTACGGTGGGCAGACGTGCATCGTCGGTGGTCGGCGTGGTCAGACGGATAAAGTCTAAACCTGCGGCCTGGGCCGGGTCGCAGAGGTCTTCGTTATGTTCCGGCGGCAGGTCGACGACGATCAAGCCGTCGACCCCGGCAGCCTTGGCTTCCTCGATAAAGCGCGGCACGCCGTAGTGGTGGATGGGGTTGAAGTAGCCCATCAGCACCAGCGGCGTATCGCTGTTGCCGGCGCGAAATTCGCGAACCATCTGCAGGGTTTTGACCATGTCTTGGTGACCACCGAGGGCGCGGATGTTGGCCAGTTGGATGGCCAGACCGTCGGCCATTGGGTCGGTGAAGGGCATGCCCAACTCGATCACATCGGCACCGGCCGCCGGCAAGCCTTTGAGAATGCTCAGGGAGGTGGCGTAATCCGGGTCGCCGGCGGTGACAAAGGTCACTAACGCTGCGCGGTTCTGTTGTTTCAGCTCGGCAAAGCGGCGCTGTAGGCGGCTCATGCGTGTTGCTCCTGCTCGGCTTGTTCCATGTAGTGCATAACGGTTTGCATGTCTTTGTCGCCACGCCCGGACAGGTTGATCACCATCAGGTGGTCCTTGGGCAGGGTCGGTGCGCGCTTGAATACTTCAGCCAGGGCGTGGGCGCTTTCCAAGGCCGGGATGATGCCTTCCAGGCGGCAGCACTTGTGAAAGGCTTCCAGGGCTTCGTCGTCCTTGATCGAGCAGTACTCGACGCGGCCGATTTCATACAACCAGGCGTGTTCCGGGCCGATGCCGGGGTAGTCCAGACCGGCAGAAATCGAGTGGGCGTCGATGATCTGGCCATCGTCGTCTTGCAGCAGGAAGGTGCGGTTGCCGTGCAGCACGCCCGGTACGCCGCCGTTCAGGCTGGCGGCGTGCTTGCCGGTGGCGATGCCGTGGCCGGCCGCCTCGACGCCAATCATCTGCACGCTGGTGTCATCCAGAAACGGGTGGAACAGGCCCATAGCATTCGAGCCACCGCCGATGCAGGCCACCAGGCTGTCGGGCAGACGGCCTTCTTTCTCGAACAGTTGCTCGCGGGTTTCTTTGCCGATAATCGCTTGGAAATCGCGAACCATGGCCGGGTATGGGTGCGGGCCGGCCACGGTGCCGATCATGTAGAAGGTGTTGTCGACGTTAGTCACCCAGTCGCGCAGGGCTTCGTTCATGGCGTCTTTCAGGGTGCCGGTGCCGGCCACCACCGGAATCACGGTGGCACCGAGCAGCTTCATGCGAAACACGTTGGCCTGTTGGCGATCGATGTCGGTGGTGCCCATGAAGATTACGCATTCCAGGCCGAAACGCGCCGCTACCGTGGCGGTGGCCACACCGTGCATGCCAGCGCCGGTCTCGGCGATGATGCGTTTTTTACCCATGCGCCGGGCCAGCAAGACTTGGCCGATGCAGTTGTTAATTTTGTGCGCGCCGGTGTGATTGAGCTCTTCGCGCTTGAAATAGATCTTCGCGCCGCCGCAATGCTCGGTCAGCCGTTCGGCGAAATACAGCGGGTTGGGCCGGCCGATGTAATCGCGCTGAAAGTAGGCCAGCTCTTCGATAAAGGCTGGGTCGAGCTTGGCCGCTTCGTATTCACGGGCCAGATCATGGATCAGCGGCATCAAGGTTTCGGCGACGTATTGGCCGCCGAAGTGGCCAAACAGGCCCTTGGCGTCTGGGCCAGTGCGTAAAGAAGTCATCAGCATGCTCCGAGGTTTAAGTGGCTATGGGCTGATTGTACCGCTGGCTGGCCGACTGAAAAGCGATTAGATTGCAGCAACACCTCAGGAAAACTCACAGATACCATGAGCCGCGAACTGCCCCCCTTAAATGCCTTGCGCGCCTTCGAAGCGGCGGCACGCCTGCAAAGCATCAGCCTGGCCGCCGATCAACTGCACGTCACCCACGGCGCGGTGAGCCGGCAGATCCGTGCGCTGGAGACACAGCTCGGCCTCGCCTTGTTCGTCAAGGACGGCCGTGGCGTCAAGCTCACGGCCGCCGGCGTGCGGCTGCGCGATGTGGCCTTCGACAGCTTCGAGCGGCTGCGCGATGTTTGCGTCGAACTCAAGCAGCAGAGTAGCGACGCGCCCTTCGTGTTGGGTTGCCCCGGCAGCTTGCTGGCGCGCTGGTTTATCCCGCGTCTGGATCGGCTCAATCGTGAGTTGCCGCAGTTGCGTTTGCAGCTGTCCAGCAGCGAGGGCGATCTGGACCCACGCCGACCCGGGCTGGACGCCACCCTGCTGTTCGCCGAGCCGCCCTGGCCGGCGGATATGCAGGTTTATGAGCTGGCCATCGAGGCCATCGGCCCGGTGCTCAGCCCGCGTTATGCCCGGGCCGCTGCGTTGCTCAATGCGCCACCGGCAGCGCTGTTAAGCGAGGCGCTGTTGCACACCAGTTCGCGTCCGCAAGCCTGGCCGGCCTGGGCTGAGCGTAACGCGTTGGCCGTCAGCCAATTGCAGCTTGGGCAGGGTTTCGAGCATCTGTATTACTTGCTGGAGGCGGCGGTGGCCGGCCTTGGCGTGGCCATCGCGCCGCAACAGTTGGTGGCCGCCGATCTTACTGCCGGGCGGCTGATTGCGCCCTGGGGCTTTGCCCAAACCACGGCACGGCTGGCGTTGTGGGTACCGGCGCGGGCCGTTGACCCGCGCGCGGCGCAACTGGCCGAGTGGCTGCGTCGCGAGCAGGGTCAGGCGCTGCCAGTCAGCTAGCCGCAAGCATCAGTATTAGCGGCTATGGCGCGTCGCTGGCTTTAGTTTGGCCAATGGCGATTCGCGGTTGCCAGTGCAGCCATTCATCCTTGCTCTCTTGATGCAGCTCGAAGCGTTGTTCAGTGCGGGCGAGCGGCCCTTGGCTGGCGTCGTCCGGGGTGGCGAAGGCGATGCCGCCTTCGAGCAAGCTTTCCACCGATTCGGTGCGCACCTTGGCGCCGTTGAGCAGGGAAAACTCTACGTCGATGCCGCTGGCCGTCCAGAACTGGCTGCCGCGATGCACCAGTGCGGCGTAGCGCGGAATGATCAGGATATGCACCAGCACCTGTTCGGCCTGATTGGACAGCTCCAGGTAACTCACCTGGCCCACCGGCATGCCGCGATAGGTCACCGGCACGCCGGCTTTCAGCGAGCCGCGCTGGGCACTGGTGAGGATCAGATGCAGGCCCTTAAGTTGGTCTTTTACGTCCGGTGCCTGGCTGCGCGCAATAAAGTGGTTGGCTGCCGGCCTGCTGCCTGCGGGCGGCAGCACTTCGATATAGG
>JAURXE010000295.1 GCA_030654635.1 Pseudomonas sp. | reverse complement strand
CGTAGTGACCGAAGGTGAACAGCAAGGCCACCGGAATCAGGATGATCGAGGCCACCTCGAACAGGTTGCTCCAGGCGGTCGGGTTCTCGAACGGGTGCGCCGAATTGACACCGAAGAAGCCGCCACCATTGGTGCCCAATTGCTTGATGGCGATCTGGCTGGCGGCTGGACCCAGTGGAATGGTCTGGTCGACGCCTTGCAGCGTCAGGGCGTGGGCATAATCGATAAAGGTTTGCGGCACACCCTGCCAGACCAACAACAGCGCCAGGATCAGGCAGAACGGCAGCAGGCCGTAGAGCGTGGCGCGGGTCAGGTCGAGCCAGAAGTTGCCCAGGTTGTTAGTCGACTTGCGCGCAATACCGCGGCAGAACACCACCAGCACCGCCAAGCCAACCGCCGGGCTGACGAAGTTTTGCACGCCCAGGCCGACCATCTGGCTGAAGTAGCTCAGCGACGCTTCACCGCTATACGCCTGCCAGTTGGTATTGGTGACAAAACTCACCGCGGTATTGAACGCCAGCGTCCATTCCAGGCCCGGCAAGTGCTGCGGATTAAGCGGCAAGCTGCCTTGCATAATCAAAATGCTGAACAGCACCAGCAGGCTGACGGCGGTGAACGCCAATAAGGCCAGGGCATAGGTTTTCCAGTCTTGTTCGGCGCGCTCATCCACCCCGCCCAGCCGGTAACAGAGCCGCTCGACCGGCTGCAACAGCGGCGTGAGCAGGGTCTTCTGCCCTTCCATCACCCGGTACAGGTAACGCCCCAAAAAAGGTGCTGGGGCCAGCACCAACACGAAAAAGGCCAGCAACAGCCAATAGTCTTGAACTTGCATGGCGCCTCCTAGCTACGATCGGCGCGCAGCAGCGCAACCAACAAATAGATAAAAAGCCCTGCGGCCAAGCCCAAGGACAACCCGTCGAGAATGCTCATTTTTGATCTACTCCAAATGACGCTGGATAGCGCATGGAGCCATTCTCAGAGCAAGGGCCGTAAAGGTTCGATTGCCAGAGGGTCGAGGGGGCGTAAAGAAAGCGTAAATTTCGCCGCGGGGCAATTGGCTGCGACGCAGCTAGCTATGCAGGCGGCTTTTCGTAGGCTATGTCCCAGTTATGTGTTGCAACGCGCAAGTCCCACCTTCACCTGGCTCGTGACCCAGATGAAGTTGGGACAAAGAGCGCTTGTGGTCCTGCAGGATTGCCAGTGTGCTCGCGCTCGCTTCGCGGATAAATCCGCTCCTACACAAACCAGGCACCGGCAATAATTTCATCGACTGACCAATACTGTAGGGGCGGATTTATCCGCGATTGGCCGGTGCAGACAGCGCAGATATCAAGGTTAATTACCTCTCGCGCAAATTTATGTCCCTCGCAACGTATAACGGCTACATAGCCAAAAATTTACCCAACTAGGCGCAAAACATCGCAAAGACCAGTGCGCCCAATAACACCACCACCATTAAAAACCCGAA
>JAURXE010000292.1 GCA_030654635.1 Pseudomonas sp. | reverse complement strand
TAGGCCAAGGTCTCGGCGTAACCCCAGTTGATCGGCAAGGCGCCAGCAGTCATTTTTTGCCGGTCTTCAAGGATCTTCGAGACCTGCCGCTGCACGATAAAACCATCCGGAATTTCCAGCAGTTTAGCCGCCAGCTCCTGCAGGGTTTTCAGCTCAAAGCGGGTGTCATGCCGGGCATTCCAAGCGTGACCCAGGTATGGGCGCCAATCCACGAACAGCTCGCTATTGGGCTCTTTAACCAGGCTTTTAACCACATGTAAGCCATTATCCAGCGCGTTGCGGTACTCATCCATCTTGGCTTGTACGCGCTCGATATCGAGGCTGCCAAGCTGAATCAAGGTCTCGGCATACAACTCACGCGTGGTGCGCTGCTTAACGATCTGCTGATACATGATCGGCTGGGTGCCATTCGGTTCATCAGCCTCGTTATGGCCGCGGCGGCGATAGCAAACCAGGTCAAGCACCACGTCACGCTTGAACTGCATGCGGTAATCGACCGCCAGTTGCGTGACAAACAACACGGCTTCCGGATCATCGCCATTGACGTGCAGAATCGGCGCCTGAATCATCTTGGCAACGTCGGTACAGTACTCGGTGGAGCGCGAGTCTTCCGGATTGCTGATGGTGAAGCCGACTTGGTTGTTGATGACGATGTGGATGGTGCCGCCCGTTTTAAAACCACGGGTCTGCGACATCTGGAAGGTTTCCATCACCACACCTTGACCGGCAAACGCCGCGTCACCGTGCAGCGATACCGGCAATACCATGTCGCCGGCGGTATCCAGACGGCGATCCTGACGGGCGCGTACCGAGCCTTCAACCACCGGTGAGACAATTTCCAAGTGGGATGGGTTAAAAGCCATCGCCAAGTGAACTTCCCCGCCTGGAGTCATCACGTTAGAGGAGAAACCTTGGTGGTATTTGACGTCGCCGGAGCCAAGTTCAGCTTTTTTCTTGCCTTCAAACTCATCAAACAAATCCCGCGGATTCTTCCCGAAGGTATTCACCAGCACGTTTAGACGGCCACGGTGGGCCATGCCGATGATAATCTCTTTGGCGCCATAAGAGCCCGAACGCTGGATCACTTCATCGAGCATCGGAATCAAGCTCTCAGCACCTTCCAAACCAAAGCGCTTGGTGCCGGGATACTTGGTGCCGAGGTATTTTTCCAAGCCTTCAGCAGCCGTTAGGCGCTCAAGAAGATGGCCCTGCACATCAGCGGAAATCTGCGGTCGGCCGCGCACGCTTTCGAGGCGTTGCTGAAACCACTTACGCTGCTCGGAATCGACGATATGGGTAAATTCAGCGCCGATGGTTTGGCAATAGGTTTGCCGTAACGCATCGTGAATCTCCCGCAGGCTCGCTTCTTCTTTACCGATACACAGCCCACCGGTATGGAAGGTGGTATCCAGGTCGGCAGCGGTCAGACCGTAATGATTAATCGATAAATCATCCGGTGCCGTGCGTTGCCATAGGCCTAATGGGTCAAGCGTTGCGGCTTGGTGCCCGCGCATGCGGTAGGCCTGAATCAGCCGCAGGACTTCTACCTGCTTCTTTTCATGCTCAGAGCTTACGCTACCAGCCGACACCGGTTGGGCGCGACGCTGGTTTTTGGCCAATAGAACGAAGTGATCGCGCACTGTTGAGTGCGAAACATCGGTGACAGAACTGCCGTCAGCCGGCAACTTCTGGAAGTAGGTGCGCCACTCATCTGGCACAGCGTTAGGATCGTGCAGGTAAAGCTCATAGAGCTCTTCCACGTAGGCAGCATTACCACCGGATAGGTGGGCACTGTCCCACATGCGCTGCATCACGCTTTCTTGCATGCTCGGTCACCCTCGGTAAGGGGACACCATCGGCGTAGATACGCAGCACGGCACAAACTTAGGCCTGGAGTAGCGACTAGGTAAGAGCCACCACGGATCCTGCAGATAGTCCGGGTACCAGCCCGGATGCCCCTGCTGGTCGTCATATTTACGACATATAAAAGCGCGGCTTTGTGAGCTGCGCTCTATTTAAACCACGGTCTGAAAGTAACCTCAGAGCCGTGGTGTGTAGCAGTTAAAAACAAACAATAATCAGGTAGCAGACTGCAGCAACATGTTGCGGATGTGGCCGATTGCCTTGGTCGGATTAAGACCCTTAGGGCAAACGCTTACGCAGTTCATGATGCCGCGGCAACGAAACACACTGAACGGATCGTCTAAAGCAGCCAGACGCTCGGCAGTTTTGGTGTCGCGACTGTCAGCCAAGAAGCGGTAAGCCTGCAGCAATGCAGCTGGACCGAGGAACTTGTCCGGATTCCACCAAAAGGACGGGCAAGAAGTCGAGCAGCACGCGCATAGAATGCACTCGTACAAACCGTCGATCTTTTCACGCTCAGCTGGCGACTGCAGACGCTCAATGCCAGGCGCCGGCGTATCGTTCTGCAAGAACGGCTGCACCTTCTCGTATTGCTTGTAGAAGATGCTCATATCAACGGCGAGGTCACGAATAACCGGCAAACCCGGCAACGGACGCACAACTAATTTGTTGCCTTTAACCACGGCCGACAATGGCGTGACGCAAGCCAAGCCATTTTTGCCGTTGATATTCATGCCATCGGAGCCACAAACACCTTCACGGCAGGAGCGACGATAAGAAAAACCTTCGTCTTGCTCTTTAACCAGCGCCAGTACATCCAGCACCATCAAGTCTTTACCGCCGGTATCGACTTGGAAGTCCTGCATAAAAGGCGCGGCGTCTTGATCCGGGTTGTAGCGATAAACACTAACTAACAACATGGCGGCCACCCTTAATAAGTCCGAATCATCGGTTCAAACACAGGTACGGTTTTCGGTGCAAAGTTGACAGCACGCTTGCTCACGCGCTTCTCGCCTGGGAAGTACAGCGAATGGCAGAGCCAGTTTTCGTCATCGCGATCTTCGAAATCTTCACGAGCGTGTGCGCCGCGGGATTCTTTACGAACCTCGGCAGCGATGGCCGTGGCTTCAGCCACTTCCAACAGGTTTTGCAACTCCAGCGCTTCGATTCGCGCGGTGTTGAATGCCTGGCTCTTGTCGTTGATTTTGACGTTAGCGATGCGCTCACGCAGGTCTGCCAACTGGGCGATACCTTTTTGCATATATTCGCCGGTGCGGAACACACCGAAGTAGTTCTGCATGCAGCTTTGCAGTTCTTTACGCAGCGATGCCACGTCTTCGCCGGTGGTGCGGGTGTTCAAACCGTTCAAACGAGCCATGGCTTCGTCGATATCGGTGGCGCTGGCAGCACGTTGATCAACGCCTTCGCGCAGCGATTTTTCCAAGTGCAGACCAGCCGCACGGCCGAACACCACCAAGTCGAGCAACGAGTTGCCGCCCAGACGGTTAGCGCCGTGGACCGACACGCAAGCCACTTCGCCAACGGCAAACAAACCGTCGATGATTTTGTCGTTGCCGTTAGCATCTTGAGTGATGGCCTGACCATGAATGTTGGTCGGCACGCCGCCCATCATGTAGTGGCAAGTCGGAACTACAGGTACCGGTGCGGTGACTGGATCGACGTGAGCGAAAGTCTTAGACAACTCACAGATACCCGGCAGGCGGCTGTGCAGCACGTCCTCGCCCAAGTGATCGAGTTTCAACAACACGTGATCGCCATCCGGGCCACAGCCGTTACCGGCGATGATTTCTTTGACCATCGAACGGGCAACCACGTCGCGACCAGCCAAGTCTTTGGCGTTTGGCGCGTAACGTTCCATAAAACGCTCGCCGTGCTTGTTGATCAGGTAACCGCCTTCACCGCGGCAACCTTCAGTAACCAGTACACCGGCGCCGGCAATCCCGGTTGGGTGGAACTGCCACATCTCGATGTCTTGCACCGGCACGCCAGCGCGCAAGGCCATGCCAATACCGTCACCGGTGTTAATCAAGGCGTTGGTGGTGGACGAGTAGATGCGACCCGCACCACCGGTTGCCAGCACAGTGGCCTTGGAGCGAATAAAGGAGGTTTCGCCGGTTTCAATGCAGATGGCAATGATGCCGACGAAGACGCCGTCCTGATTCTTCACCAGATCAACCGCGTACCACTCATTGAGGAATACGGTGTTGGCTTTCAGGTTGGCTTGATACAGGGTGTGCAGCAGCGCGTGACCGGTACGGTCGGCAGCGGCGCACGTACGGGCAGCTTGACCGCCCTTGCCATAGTCTTTCGACTGACCACCGAACGGGCGCTGATAAATGCGGCCCTGCTCGGTACGAGAGAATGGCAGGCCCATGTGCTCAAGCTCGAACACCGCTTCCGGACCAACCGAACACATGTATTCGATGGCGTCTTGGTCGCCGATATAGTCCGACCCCTTGACGGTGTCGTACATGTGCCAGCGCCAGTCGTCTTGTGGATCAGCCGAGGCGATAGCGCAGGTGATGCCGCCTTGAGCCGAAACAGTGTGCGAACGGGTTGGGAATACTTTGGTGACTACAGCGGTCTTATGGCCGCCTTGAGCCAGTTGCAGTGCGGCGCGCATGCCAGCACCGCCACCACCAACAATGATGGCGTCGAACGAAAGCGTACTTATGTTAGCCATGACTCAGATACCCCAAAGAATCTGCACACCCCAGACAAAGAACGTAAACATGGCAACGCCACATGTTCCTTGAAAGAGAAACCGTACAACAGTCGCCCACTTACCCAGCGCCATCGGCGTTAGGTAGTCGGTGGAAATTGTCCACATGCCAACCCACGCGTGAACGCCAAGCGCCACCAGAGCCAACAGACTGAAAATACGCATCGCAGTGTGTGAGAACAGACCATGCCAATCGGCATAGCTCAGGCCGGGATTAGCCAGCAGAAAACCCAACAGAAACAGAAAGTAAGCTGCCAAGGCAACCGCAGAAACCCGCTGAGCCATCCAGTCATAGAGGCCTGAACGCGAGAAGTTCGTGACGTTAGTTACCATATCCACACCCCAGCCAGCACGATAATCACCGCAGAAACGGCGAGAACGATTTGCGAGCCCAGCTTGCCGCCTTCCAGCGTTTCACCGACACCCATGTCCATAATCAGATGGCGCAAACCGGCCACCAAGTGATACAGCAGAGCGGAGAGCAGACCCCAAATCACCAACTTGGCGAGTGGACTGGTCATACACGCTTTCACCTGCGCGAAGCCTTCCTCGGATGCCAGCGACTTGTCGAGTGCATAAAGCATTATCGCAAGGCCGATAAAGAGGATGACGCCTGAGGCGCGGTGAAGAATGGACGTGTAGGCAGTGATTGGGAGCTTAATCGTCCTAAGGTCTAAATTTACAGGTCGTTGGCTTTTCACGGCTTATTTTCACACTGAGAGCCCCTAACAATCAGGGCAAAGTTGTCGGGAAGTGTGCAGGTCAGTTACCCACCACCCAGGGAGTGCCGACATCCAGAATGCAGGCGCTAAAGCCCCTGGCGGCCGGACGCCGAGTATAGACAGTCGAGGTTGCAATGACAACGCAAACACCCACTCCGAAGAGCGCATTGCGCTCGTTGCAAAAATGCCGTAAATGGCGCTTTAAAACTTGGCAAATCAAGCCGCAAAGCCCTTGCCAGCTAGGTTCTAGCAAATTGACATTAGAATTTATGCCACTATAGTGGTGCGGGCCCTTCGTGGGGGGCAGTTGATGATTTTAAGCATAATTAGGAGGCCACACATGGCTGTTAAAAAAGCGCAGTTGATCATCGAGGGCATGGCCCCCGTCGAACTGCCCGTTTTAACCGGCACCGTTGGTCCCGATGTAATTGACGTGCGCGGGCTTACCGCCACGGGCCGCTTTACGTTCGATCCTGGTTTTATGTCGACCGCCTCATGCGAATCCAAAATCACCTATATCGATGGTGATAAAGGCATTCTGTTACACCGCGGTTACCCAATTGAACAATTGG
This sequence comes from Pseudomonas sp., assembly GCA_030654635.1. Classification (GTDB taxonomy): domain Bacteria; phylum Pseudomonadota; class Gammaproteobacteria; order Pseudomonadales; family Pseudomonadaceae; genus Aquipseudomonas. Next base: position 2,735 of record JAURXE010000292.1, on the reverse strand, counting down.
CTGATAAGTCAGATTATCTGGAAACTTGCTTTCTGCTGCTCAATGGCGAATTGCCAAATGCAGCCGAAAAAGAAAAGTTTGTTAATACCGTTAAAAATCACACCATGGTGCACGAGCAATTAAAGTCGTTCTTCAACGGCTTTCGTCGCGACGCCCACCCAATGGCGATCATGTGTGGCGTAGTTGGCGCCCTGTCAGCCTTTTATCACGACTCACTGGACATCAATAATGCCCAGCATCGTGAAATTTCGGCAGTCCGCTTGATTGCCAAGATGCCGACCATTGCCGCCATGGTGTACAAGTACTCCATGGGTCAGCCGATGATGTATCCGCGCAATGATCTGACTTACGCAGAAAACTTCCTGCACATGATGTTCAACACCCCGTGCGAGATCAAACCGATCAGCCCGGTACTGGCCAAGGCCATGGATAAAATCTTTATCCTGCACGCCGACCACGAACAAAACGCCTCGACTTCGACCGTACGCCTGGCTGGCTCTTCTGGCGCCAACCCGTTCGCCTGTATTGCTGCCGGTATCGCTGCGCTCTGGGGCCCAGCACATGGCGGCGCTAACGAAGCGGTACTGAGCATGCTCGACGAAATCGGTGATGTTTCCAATATCGAGAAGTACATCGCCAAAGCCAAAGACAAGAACGATCCGTTCAAGTTGATGGGTTTTGGTCACCGCGTTTACAAAAACTTCGATCCACGCGCCACGGTTATGAAACAGACCTGCGACGAAGTGCTAGCCGAGCTGGGGATCCACGATCCAAAACTCGAACTGGCGATGAAACTGGACGAAATTGCGCGTAACGACCCGTACTTCAAAGAGCGCAACCTGTATCCGAACGTAGACTTCTACTCGGGCATCATCCTGAAAGCCATCGGCATTCCAACCAGCATGTTCACCGTGATTTTTGCGATGTCGCGCACCGTTGGCTGGATCTCGCACTGGAAAGAAATGCTCTCCAGCCCGTATAAAATTGGCCGTCCACGCCAGCTTTACACCGGCTACCCACAGCGCGATATGTCAGCGCTGAAAGATCGCACCTAAGGGTTGCGAGCAATAAAAAAGGCTGCCATTGGCAGCCTTTTTTATTGGCGTGAATTTAAGGTTTTTCCGCCGCCTGGCGAAACGCTTGCAGTGTATTGAACGGCGCATCCACCACAAAGCTATTGGCCAGCCATGAGGGCACACTGCCGCCTGGCTCCATGTGCGCCTGATAAACCACTTCAACTTTACCTGCGTCCTTGGGTTGCAAGGTCCAAAAACCATCGACGCGCGTCACTCGCACATAGTCTTTGTCTTTCGGCAAATACTCCGGCAACGCTTGCAGCAAGCGGGTCACCGTACCGTCGGCTGCCACCGTCGTGGTTACATGCAGAATCGAGTCGCGAGCCGTTACCGGCCAAGGCGCAAAGAAACGTGTATAGAGCCAGTTTTCAGTTCCGGCAGACTTAAGCATTGTTTGCTCCTGGCACTCAAATATCCATGCGCAAGAACCTTTCACATCGGCCTGCAGGGCCAGCAATTTCTGGATATCGGCATTTACCGTGATCACGCCACGATAAGCCTTGTATTGCGAGCCGGGCATACTACTCAAATACACCTTAATACCCGCCTCATCCTTAGCCAATTGCCAGTCTTCGGCCTGAACCCCTGCAGCCATAAAGCCACACAACGCCAGCGTTAGTTGAAGCTTGTTCATGTAGCACTCCTGCAGCGCTATTTAACTGCTCGTATAGGTATTGCGGTTGCTTGCTCAAGCCAATTGAGTTGCTGCAAAGCCTGCTCATTAGTCTCACCACAGACCTCAGCATCAGCGCTAAAAGCCAGGCACACCAGCGGCCGCTCAGGTAAACCAAAGATGCAGCAACGGTTATCCAGGCTTAGCTGCACGCAGCGCTCACCGGCCAGTTTGCCGTTGGGCATACCCGGAATCTTCGAACTAATGGATGGCGCGATACAGCAAGCACCACAACCTGCACGACACTGCATAGATAAATGCCATAAAGCCAAACAAGCAGCGATAGTACCTGCAAGCAGAATACTCAGGGGAACTCAGTGTCGCCAAGTCCTGGGCAAGCTGCGGCTCGGACGTCGCTGAACGCGGCTATAGCCCCAGCCTCGCTTGACCATTTAAGCCGCTAGATGGCAAATCGCGCGGGACTGATCAGACAAGAATGGCCTCGCACACTTACTCAATTCTCGCACCGGCAATCCTATCCACCACCTGACTCAACTCACTGCAACTGTAGAACATGATCAATTTGGGGTTTTATTACTCCGATCTCATTCAAGATCCCCCAGCATGCACCTTGAGGACCCTCGTCTTCAGCCTTCCAACTGGCGTCAAAAGCAGAAAAATAAAAATAGGGGACTTTATTCTGCTCAGCCCAAGCCAAAAAACCCTGAAGATAACGCGCACTATTTTCAGGTGAGGGCACAGCTCGTCCTAATGTTTCACCACAACTAGGCCAGCCCGTTTCAGAAATAATAACGGGCTTACTTCCGGTGAGCAGCAACAGGCTTCGGTAATTGCGATCCAGCGCGGCAATGCTATTTTCAACTGAGTAACCTTCCCAGTACGGATAGAAGTTCACATAAACACTGTCCACTTCCTGAATTATTTCAGGATGTTTTTTTAGCATGTCATGACTGTCGGCATAACCAATATTAACCGGCATATTGCCAAGCTGAGCTCTAGCATAGCGCAAATAATTCACTATTTGT
>JAURXE010000286.1 GCA_030654635.1 Pseudomonas sp. | reverse complement strand
AACTCAAGGACGGCAAAGTGCTCGTCCATGGCATGACCCAAACCGACATCGACGAGGTCATCGCCGCCTTCGCCCAGGCCGCCCGCGACGCCAAGGCCATCGGCATGGACGGCGTGGAAATCCACGGCGCCCATGGTTATCTGGTCGACCAGTTCTTCTGGGAAGGCAGCAACCAGCGCACCGACGGCTACGGTGGCAGCCTGGCCAACCGCTCGCGCTTTGCCATCGAACTGATCCAGGCCGTGCGCGCCGCCGTCGGCCCGGACTTCCCGATCATCCTGCGGTTTTCCCAGTGGAAGCAGCAGGATTACACAGCACGCCTGGTGCTGACCCCGGAGGCTCTGGGTGAATTCCTGCAGCCGCTGTCGGACGCCGGCGTGGATATTTTCCACTGCTCGACCCGCCGTTTCTGGGAGCCTGAGTTCGAAGGTTCCGAGCTGAACCTGGCTGGCTGGACCCGCCAACTGACCGGTAAGCCGACCATCACCGTCGGCAGCGTCGGTCTGGATGGCGAGTTCCTGCAATTTATGGTCAACACCGATAAGGTCGCCCAACCGGCGGATCTTGGCGCCCTGCTGACTCGTCTGAACAATCAGGAATTCGACTTGGTGGCAGTCGGCCGCGCCTTGCTGGTCGACCCAGACTGGGCGGTTAAAGTGCGCGATGGTCGTCAGCAAGAGATTCTGCCGTTCAGCCGCGAAGCCCTGATGAAGTTGGTTTAATGCCATAAGCAAGAGCCGGCGCAGGACATAGAGTCTGCGCCGGCTCTTTTTTTTGCGCATGATTTTGTCGACCCGAGGCCGTAGAATCGCCGCCTTTACTTCGCCGCGAGTCTGTCATGTCCACTCATCAACTGCGTCCGCAAGGCCAATTCCCTTACGCCGGCCTGCCGCGGCGCCTGGCCGCCATGGCTTATGACGCGATGCTCAGCCTGGCTCTGCTGATGGTGGTGACCTTGGCCTACCTGATGACCCTCAAGCTGATTTACGGCGAGGCGCAACTCAAAGCCATGACCGATGCCGGCGCCCTGAATGGTGATCCGCTACTGTCGACCTTGCTGCTGTTCAGCCTGTTCGCCTTCTTTGCCAAGTTCTGGACTCACAACGGCCAAACCCTGGGCATGCAGGTGTGGGGCGTGCGCGTACAAAACGCCGATGGCAGTGCGATTGATCTGTGGCAGGCGCTGCTGCGTTTTCTGCTGGCGATCATCTCCTTCCTGTGTTTTGGCCTGGGGTTTTTCTGGATGCTGTTCGACAAACAAAAACGCAGCTGGCATGACATCTACTCCGGCAGCTGCATGGTGCAGCTGCCGAAAAAGACCTAACCGCAACGCCCATAAAAAAACCGGCAGTCAATGCCGGTTTTTTATGCGTGCACAACCCAGCTAATCAGCCGGCCCGGCGCAGCAGCCAGACGCCGGCGACACCACAGACCGTCGCAGGGATCAGCACCGCCAACAAGGGCGGGAAGCCAAACACCAGGCTCGAAGGCCCGAGCAGGTCCTGCACAATCTTGAACACAAAGCCGACCAATACCCCGGTAAACACCCGCTGGCCGAGCGTCACCGAACGCAGCGGACCGAAGATAAAGGAAATCGCCATCAGCACCAACGCGGCAGTCACCAACGGCTGCAGCACCTTGCTCCAGAACGCCAGCCAGTAACGGCCATTGGCCAAGCCCTGTTCGGCCAGGTAATGGATGTAGCTCCACAGCCCGGTCACCGACAACGCCTCTGGCTCCAGCACCACGGTGCCGAGTAATTGCGGGCTGAGTTCGACACTCCAGCGCTCGCTGGCGGTGTGCACAACCTCGCTGGACTGCTCATGCAGCTGGGTGGTGGCGACATCTTCCAGCTGCCAGTGATCGCCCTGGTAGAGGGCACGACGAGCGAAGCTGGCGGCTTGCAAATTGCGCTGCTGATCGAATTGGTAGCGCGTCACCCCAAGCAACACGCCATTGGGTTGCACGGCATTGATGTGCACGAACTCATCGCCCTGCCGATGCCACAAGCCGCGCTTGGCGCTTTGCGCCTCTCCACCGCCCTGGGCCATGGCGCGATTGGCCTGGGCCATATTCTCGCTCCAGGGCGCAACGTATTCACCGATCAAGATGCCCAACAGCATCAGCACCAGCATCGGCTTCATCACCGCCCAGACGATCCGCCCGACCGAGACCCCGGCCGCCCGCATGATGGTCAGCTCACTGCTGCTGGCCAGATTGCCCAAGCCAATCAAACAGCCAATCAAGGCGGCCATCGGCAGCATTTCATAGACTCGCCGCGGCACCGTCAGCAGCACCCACTCGGCCGCATTGAGCAAGCCGTAAGACTCACCCACATCGCCCAGTTCATCGATAAAAGAAAACAACAGCGACAGGCCGACGATGATGCCGAGCACCGCCAGAATGGCGAAAAACACACTGGTGCCTATGTAGC
>JAURXE010000276.1 GCA_030654635.1 Pseudomonas sp. | reverse complement strand
TGTATAAAAGCATCGACCCGATCAGCACCAGCATTGGCGAGCTGATTCAACTGCAGTTAGATGAAAGCAAAATTGTTCGCGATGAGACCACGGCGGTATTTCACACAGTGCGCAACCTGATGATTAGCGTGGTGCTGTTGTTTGCCGCCGCCAGCCTGCTCGGTGGCTGGTGGGTGGCGGGGAGCATCAGTCGGCCGATGGGGATACTGCTTAAAGCCCTGCGTCGCGCTGATCAAGACGCCGACCTCAGCGCCCAGGTCGAAATTCTCGGGCGCAATGAAATCAGCGGCGTGGCCACCGCCTACAACAGCATGTTGCAACGCTTCAGCGAGGTGATCGAGGCGCTGCAAGGGCTGACCGCACAGATCGCCAGCCAAAGTGAGGAAATGAGCGCGGTGACCGTACAAACCCGCCAGGATGTCGAGCGCCAGCAACACGAAACCGATCAGGTCGCCACGGCCACCACCGAGATGGCCGAAACCATTCAGGAGGTCGCGCGCAATGCCGCCAACGCCGCCCAAGCGGCACAAAGCGCCGACCGCGAGGCCGAAAACGGCGAGCAAATCGTCAGCCACACCTTGCAGGCGGTCTCGGCCTTGTCCAGCGAACTGGAGCACACCGCCGCGCTGATCAACGAGGTCGAAAGCGCCAGTAACTCCATCGGTAGCGTGCTCGAAGTGATCCGCAGCATTGCCGAACAAACCAACCTACTGGCCCTCAACGCCGCCATCGAAGCGGCGCGCGCCGGTGATCAGGGCCGTGGTTTTGCGGTGGTGGCCGACGAGGTGCGTAACCTGGCCAAACGCACCCAAGAGTCGACCGCCGAAATCGACAACATGATTTTGCGCTTGCAACGCGGCTCCCACGATGCCGTGCAAGCCATGCACAACGGCCAAAGCAAAGCCCGGCAAACAGTCACAGAGGCCAACCAGGCGGACCAGGCGCTGCACAACATCCGCCACGCAGTGGACACCATCATGGCCATGAACACCCAAATCGCCAGCGCCACCGAGCAACAAACCGCCGTCGCCCACGAGATCAACCGCAATCTGGTGGCCATCCACGACGTCGCCGTGACCACCCAGCAAGCGGTCAGTCATATCGACCAAAGCAGCCATTCACTGGCGCAAATCGTCGTGCAATTGCTCAGCATGACCGGTCGCTTCCGACTCATGTCGGCGCGCTAAACACAGTGCGCTCACGCCGGCCGTTTGCCCGGCATGTCCGAGCCTGAGCGCCAACAGCCTGAACAGCGGCAGTGGCTGGCCTCGGCGAAGACCTGAGTTTGCAACCAAACGTAAAGACCAGTAGCACTGATGCAGCCCATCTTTGGTTGCTGGCCAGCGCTGGACTAGACCAATTACACTCAGAGCCTTCCATTAGCGAACAGAGCATCGGTATGCAGAACAAGATCAGGGCGACACTGGCAGCGCTAGCGCTTGGCCTATTCAGCAGCCAAAGTCCGGCGGCCATCGATATCTCCCTGCAACACTTGCAGCAGAGTGAGGTGGCCCTGTTCCGCGCCGGCACCGATCTGTTTATGCATCGCGGCGAAGGCCGCACTCAAGAGCAGGCCAGCCAGGTGGAGAGCGACCTCAAGGCGCTCAATCAGCACCTGAGCGATCTGCAGCAGTTGCCCTTGTCGCCGCTGGCGCAACAAGCCATGACGGCGACCCAGCCGCTACTGGCCAATTTTGACAGCCGGGTACGCCAGACCCTGGCCTACGCGCCGAGCGAAACGGACTTACCCTGGGAGGCCAATTTCGAATACAGCAAGGCGCAATATGCGCTGTGGATGGCCCTGCAAGATATTGCCAGTGCCCTCGAGCAGACCCACGGCAGCAACCTGAATGCCGCCGATAAGCTGTTGCTCAAACTGCCCGGCGAAGTCCAGTCGTTGGCGACCCGCTACGTGGCCCGCGCCTACATCGGCGACATCGAAACCCCGGCCGAGCAACAACAGCTGTATATCGCCCAGGATATCGACCTGCTGGCCAAGAGCGTCAACACCGACCTGCTTGCGCTGCAGAGCCTGCTGACCGACGCCGACGACCAAGCCAAGCTCAAGCAGATCCAGATCCGCTGGCAGTTTATCTATGGCCGCCTGCTCGACTACAAAAACAACCTGACGCCGCTGATGATCGAGCGCCATGCCGCCGATGTCGCAGACCGCCTGCTCACGCTTGAATAGGGTGTGCGGCGGGCTTTGCGTAGGGTGGCCTGCAGCCCACCCTACAAAATCGGGGACATAGCGCCCCTTGTCAGTACACCGTCACAGCCGAAAGCTGCCCATCTGCCGGGTTAAGTCCTCGGCCAGATGACGCAGGGTCTGGCAGTCTTGCCGGCCGCGATGCACTTCATCGGCGGTGGCGTGGGCCAGGTCGGCAATCCCCTGAACGTTGCGATTGATCTCTTCG
>JAURXE010000271.1 GCA_030654635.1 Pseudomonas sp. | reverse complement strand
CCCCCCCCCCCCCCCCCCCCCCCCCCCCCCCCCCACTCGCAATCCATTGATCCTGCGACCTAAATAACAATCATTCCTTGAGAGCCCCCATGACAGAAGAGATCATCACCGCTGAAATTGGCTATAAAATTAGCGCGGTATTCTCTCAGACATGAGAACTATTACAAGACTTGACGGTAAGATCAGGCACATACCTGATCTTACCGTCAGCCCATGCAGCACCACTATTCTTCCTCGTTCACCCGATCCCGCAACTCTTTCCCCGGCTTAAAATGCGGGACGAACTTGCCATCCAGGCTAACCGAGTCACCGGTTTTTGGGTTACGCCCAACTCGTGGCGCACGAAAATGTAGGGAGAAACTGCCGAAGCCGCGGATCTCGATACGATCACCCGTAGACAGTGCCTGGGACATTTGTTCGAGCATGGTCTTGATGGCCAGCTCGACATCCTTCGGCGACAGCAGCCCCTGGTGCGTAACAATCCGCTCGATCAACTCCGACTTGGTCATGCTTTTCCCTTCTATTTCAAGCAGGTAGAACAACTCTGTAGAGTTTTAGCATGCTCGCAAAGCTTTGAACAGCCTAAGACTTTACCTTTATAACAGGCATAAAAAAGGGCGACCTAAGTCGCCCTTTTTTGAATCGCCGGAACTTAGTTCTGGCTTTCCATTTTCGCGCGGATCAGATCACCAATGGTGGTCGGAGCAGCGGTGTCAACGTCTTGCTTGGTGCGCAATTCTTTCATTGCGTCCTTTTCATCTTCAACGTCTTTCGACTTGATCGACAAGCTGATTACGCGGCTCTTACGATCAACACTGATGATCTTGGCTTCTACTTCTTCGCCTTCTTTCAGCAGGTTACGCGCATCTTCAACGCGATCACGGCTGATTTCGGAGGCTTTCAGTGTGGCTTCGATGCCATCAGCCAGGGTGATTACAGCGCCCTTGGCGTCAACTTCTTTAACGATGCCGCGCACGATGGTGCCTTTATCGTTAACAGCAACGTAGTCGGAGAACGGATCTTCTTCCAGCTGCTTGATACCCAGGGAGATGCGCTCGCGCTCTGGATCAACCGAGAGGATAACGGTGTCCAGCTCGTCGCCCTTCTTGAAGCGACGCACGGCTTCTTCGCCGGCTTCGTGCCAAGAAATGTCGGACAAGTGGACCAGGCCGTCGATGCCGCCGTCCAGACCAATGAAGATGCCGAAATCGGTGATCGACTTGATGGTGCCGGAGATCTTGTCGCCCTTGTTGAACTGACCCGAGAAGTCTTCCCACGGGTTAACTTTGCACTGCTTGATGCCGAGGGAGATACGACGACGCTCTTCGTCGATATCGAGAACCATAACTTCCACTTCGTCGCCAACTTGTACGACTTTCGACGGGTGGATGTTTTTGTTGGTCCAATCCATTTCGGATACGTGCACAAGACCTTCCACGCCTTCTTCCAGCTCAGCAAAGCAGCCGTAGTCGGTCAGGTTGGTTACACGCGCGGTAACGCGAGTGTCTTGTGGGTAACGGGCTTTGATAGCAACCCATGGATCTTCGCCCAACTGCTTGAGGCCCAAGGACACACGATTGCGCTCGCGGTCGTACTTGAGGATCTTCACATCGATCTCGTCGCCAACGTTGACGATTTCTGATGGGTGCTTGATACGCTTCCAAGCCATGTCGGTGATGTGCAGCAGGCCATCGACGCCACCCAGATCGACGAATGCGCCGTAATCCGTGAGGTTCTTAACGATACCTTTAACTTGCTGGCCTTCTTGCAAGGATTCCAACAGAGCTTCGCGCTCAGCACTGTTTTCAGCTTCCAGTACGCTACGACGCGATACAACTACGTTGTTGCGTTTCTGATCGAGCTTGATAACTTTGAATTCGAGCTCTTTGCCTTCCAGGTGAGCGGTATCGCGCACTGGACGGACGTCAACCAGAGAACCTGGCAGGAACGCACGGATGCCGTTAACGTCGACAGTGAAGCCGCCCTTAACCTTACCGTTGATAACGCCCTTAACCACTTCTTCAGCTGCGAATGCCGCTTCCAGAACAATCCAGCACTCAGCACGTTTGGCTTTTTCACGGGACAGCTTGGTTTCACCAAAGCCATCTTCAACCGCGTCCAGCGCAACGTGAACTTCGTCACCGACCTTGATGGTCAGCTCGCCAGCATCGTTGTAGAACTGCTCGAGCGGAATGACACCCTCGGACTTCAGGCCTGCGTGAACAGTTACCCAGTCACCGTCGATATCAACAACGATACCGGTAATGATCGAGCCAGCCTGAAGGTTGAGAGTTTTTAGGCTTTCTTCAAAGAGTTCTGCAAAGCTTTCGCTCATTTTAATTCCTGTTGATCTAGGGCGAAGTTGCCGCCCAACTGCCACATTCCAGACAACGTGGGTTCATTCAAATTAAAGAAGATTGGCGAGACAAGTTCTGGTTCCCCGCCTACCTTCTTGGTCATCCGGCGATGTCGCGGACTGCGACTTCACTCAGGATTCGTTCCAGCACCTGCTCGATGGAAAGCTCCGTGGAATCCAGCTGTATCGCATCAGCCGCCGGCTTAAGCGGGGCTACTGCGCGCTGGGTGTCGCGCTCATCACGCGCACGAATCTCTTCTAGCAGACTGCTAAGGCTAACATCATCGCCTTTGGCCTTCAACTGCAAGTAACGGCGGCGGGCGCGCTCGTCGGCACTGGCGGTCAGATAGATTTTTAGCGGAGCATCGGGAAACACCACAGTGCCCATGTCGCGACCATCGGCCACCAGGCCCGGCATTTCGCGAAAGGCCTGCTGACGCTGCAATAAGGCTTCGCGCACGACCGGCAAAGCTGCAACCTGGGATGCCCCGGCGCCAACCTGTTCGTTACGAATGGCCTGGGTGACGTCTTCGCCTTCCAGAATGATCTGCTGATCATGACCTTCGCCTGCGGCGACAAACTGCACATCCAGATGCGCAGCCAGC
>JAURXE010000190.1 GCA_030654635.1 Pseudomonas sp. | reverse complement strand
GCTGCCAGAGCGCCAGGTTGAAGGCGGCCAGAAAAAACAGGCTGATCAGCAGCGTCAGTAACTCTGGGCGAATAGCTTTAATTTTTAACATGACGGCTCTACTGGCTTTAGCGCGAAAGGCCTGCGGCGGGTTAAGACCCACCACCTTAGGCTGCATAAATTAACCAACAGGGCATCAATGCCTTGTGAGGCTGGGGTGAAAAAAATGTTTAAGTCGAGATTGTTAACCGCGCTTTAGCCATTGATTTGCTCGGCGTGGTGGCAGGCCACTTGCCGCGCCTCGAGCAATCGCAACAGCGGTGTTTGCTGGCTGCACAGCGGCGTGGCATGTCGGCAGCGCTGGTGAAAAGCGCAGCCGCTGGGCGAGTTGAGCGGGTTGGGTAGCTCGCCGTGCAGCTGGATTTTTGGCTTGCTGGGGTCTGGGTGAATGCTTGGGGTGGCCGACAGCAATGCCTGTGTGTAGGGATGCAGCGGACGGCTGTAGATCAGCTCCTTAGGGCCCATTTCCACCGGCTGGCCGAGGTACATCACCAGCACCTGATCGGCCACATGCCGCACTACCGCCAGGTTATGGGAGATAAACACATAGGCGGTGTTGAACTCGGCCTGCAGGTCCATAAACAGGTTGAGCACCTGGGCCTGGATCGACACGTCCAGCGCCGAGGTCGGCTCATCGGCCACCAGCACCTTGGGTTGCAGCATCATCGCCCGCGCCAGGGCGATGCGTTGGCGTTGGCCGCCGGAGAACATATGCGGGTAGCGCTGGTAATGCTCGGGGCGCAGGCCGACCTGTTGCATCATCAGTTGAACTTTCTCGCGCCGTTCGGCGCGACTCAGTGGGGTGTTGATCAGCAGCGGCTCGGCCAGTTGGTCGCCGATCTTTTGCCGCGGATTGAGCGAGGCATAAGGGCTCTGAAACACCATCTGCACATCGCGTCGCAGTTGCTGGCGCTCGGCTTTGTTGGCACCGGTGACTTCCTGGCCGGCAATTTTTAACGAGCCAGAAGTCGGTTGCTCGATCAGGGTCAGGGCACGGGCCAGGGTGGATTTACCGCAGCCGGACTCGCCGACCACTGCCAAGGTTTTACCTGCCTCCAGCTCGAAGGACACGCCGTTCAGCGCGCGCAGGGTGGCGTAGCCTTTGAACAGCCCGCGCGACACTTGATAGTGGCGCGTCAGGTCGCGGGCGGTCAGCACAATACTCATAGCGCCGGCTCCTGGTGAGTTTGATTCAAGGCAAAGAAGCAGCGCACTGCGCCCAGTTCGCTGGCCAATAACTCCGGCCGCTCGGCGTGGCAGCGCGGTTGCACATAGGGGCAGCGCGGCGCTAGCAGGCAACCGCTGGGCCGGTCGTAGCTGCCGGGCACGATGCCGGGCAGGCTGGCCAGGCGGGCCACATCCAGATTGTGTTCCGGGATGGCCTTGAGCAGCGCCTCGGTATAGGGGTGCGCCGGGGCATCGAACAGCTCGGGCACCTTGCCCAGCTCAACGGCTTGTCCTGCATACATCACGCAGACGCGCTGGGCGGTTTCGGCCACCACCGCCAGGTCATGGGTGATCAGAATTAGCCCCATCTGCTGCTGGCGTTGCAAATCCAGCAGCAGCGCCATGATCTGCGCCTGGATGGTCACATCCAGGGCGGTGGTCGGCTCGTCGGCGATCAGCAGTTTCGGCTCGCCGGCAATCGCCATGGCAATTGCCACGCGCTGACTCATGCCGCCCGAGAGTTGATGGGGGTAGGCGTTCAGGCGGCTGGCGGCGGCGGGAATCTCGACCCGGTCGAGCAGTTCGATGGCGCGCTGGCGAGCGGCTTTGCCTTTGAGGTTGAGGTGCTGGCGCAGCACCTCTTCAATTTGAAAGCCGACGGTGTAGCTGGGGTTGAGGGCGGTCATCGGGTCTTGAAACACCATGGCCAGATCTTTGCCGATTATTTTGCGTCGCTGCCGTGGTTTCAGTTGCAGCATGTCGTGGCCATCGAAACGCAGGCTGCTGGCGCTGACTCGGCCGGGCGGGTCGATCAGGCCCATCAGTGCCAGCATGGTCACCGATTTACCCGAGCCGGACTCGCCGACAATCGCCAGTACCTCGCCCTTGTCGACGGTCAAACAGAGGTCATCGACCACCGGCACCGCGTTGGCGGCGCCGAAACGCACGTTGAGGTTTTGAATGTGCAAAAGTGACATGCAGGGCACCTCAGGCGGCGTGTTTCAGTTTCGGGTCCAGCGCATCGCGCAGGCCGTCGCCGATCAGGTTGATGGCCAACACGCTAAGCAAAATGGTCAGGCCGGGCAGGCTCACCACCCACCAAGCGCGCTCGATATAGTCGCGGGCCGAGGCCAGCATGCTGCCCCATTCCGGGGTCGGCGGTTGTACGCCGAGGCCGAGAAAACCCAGGGCCGCTGCATCGAGAATCGCCGAAGAAAAACTCAAGCTGGCCTGCACTATCAGTGGTGCCATGCAGTTGGGTAGCACTGTGATAAACATCAGCCGGGGCAGGCTGGCGCCGGCCAGCCGCGAGGCGGTGACATAGTCGCGGTCCAGCTCGCCGATTACCGCCGCGCGGGTCAGACGGACGTAGGAGGGTAGCGAGACCACGGCGATGGCGATCACGGTATTGATCAGCCCAGGGCCGAGGATGGCGACAATCGCCACCGCCAGCAGCAAGGACGGCAAGGCCAGCATGACGTCCATCAGGCGCATGATGCCCGGGCCTAAAATCCGTGGGAAAAACCCGGCCAGCAACCCGAGCAAAACACCCGGCAGCAGCGAGATGACCACCGAGGTCAGGCCGATCAGCAGCGACAGCCGCGCGCCGACTATCAAGCGTGAGAGCAGGTCGCGGCCCAACTCGTCGGTGCCGAGCAAAAACTGCCACTGGCCGCCCTCCAGCCACACCGGCGGGGTGAGCAAGAAGTCGCGGTATTGCTCGCTGTAATCGTGGGGCGCGATCCAGGGCGCAAACAGCGCGCAGAACACGATCAGGCTCATAAACGCCAGGCCGCCGACGGCGCCCTTGTTGTGGGCGAAGGCTTGCCAGAACTCCTTCAGGGGCGAGGGGTAGAGCAGGCTGGCGTCGGTGGCCGGAACGGTGGATGTAGGTTGCATGTTCAGACCTCCTTAACGTTGATGGCGAATGCGCGGGTTAACCAGACCGTAGAGAATATCCACGGTGAAGTTGACCAGGATCACCAGGCAGGCGATCAGCAAGATGCCGTTCTGCACCACCGGGTAGTCGCGCGCGCCGATGGCCTCGATCAGCCATTTGCCCACTCCCGGCCAGGCAAAAATCGTCTCGGTCAGTACCGCACCCGACAGCAGGGCGCCGATTTGCAGGCCAAACACCGTGAGTACCGGGATCAGTGCATTGCGCAGGGCATGCACAAACACCACCCGCGCCGGCGACAGGCCTTTGGCGCGGGCAGTGCGCACGTAGTCTTCGCGCAGCACTTCGAGCATTGCCGAGCGGGTCATGCGGGCGATCACCGCCAGGGGAATGGTGCCCAGCACTATGGCCGGCAAAATCAGGTGCTTGAGGGCGTCGACGAAGGCGCCGGGCTCCTCGCTGCGCCAGGCATCGATGAGCATAAAGCCGGTGGTCGGGGTGATGTCATAGAGCAGGTCGATACGGCCGTTGACCGGCGTCCAGCCCAGGCTGACCGAGAAGAACATGATCAGAATCAGCCCCCACCAGAAAATCGGCATCGAATAGCCGGCCAGCGCCAGGCCCATCACGCCGTGGTCGAACCAGGAGCCGCGCTTGAGCGCCGCAATCACCCCGGCCAGCAAACCCAGGGTGCCGGCGAACAACAGCGCCGCCAACGACAGTTCCTGGGTGGCCGGAAACAGGGTGGTGAACTCATGCCAGACGCTCTCGCGGGTGCGCAGCGATTGGCCCAGATCGCCCTGGGCCAGTTGGCTGATGTAGTCCAAATATTGCGCCGGCAGCGGTTTGTCCAGCCCCAGGCGGTGC
>JAURXE010000256.1 GCA_030654635.1 Pseudomonas sp. | reverse complement strand
GTTGTTCGAGGGCGCCGTGCAAGGCCAGATTATCGGCCAGCGCGGTATGGATATGGCCATTGGCATCGACCGGGACCAGCGCGACTATCTGCGCCGCCACCAGTGGCTTACCGAAGGCGGCCAGGCCGGTCAGCTTGCCTTCATGGCGATTGGGTTTGAAGCCGCACGCCGAGGTGGCATAGGCGTAAGCCAGACCGATCGAGGCGCCGGAGTTCTGCGGCTGATCAAGCAGGGTTTCTTCGCCGCCCCAGAGCTGCTCCAGCTGCTGATTGGCATAGCGATAGGCCGAGTACTGCGCCGCATCACCGCCGCCATCACAGCTGACCAGCAGGAAGTCATCGGTCCAGTCGCAGTAACGCAACGACGACAGCACGTGAGCGCGATGGTGGTTGCTGAAATGCAGCGCCACATCGGCGCGCAGGCCCATGTGGCTGCGCAGCTTGGCAAAGTCGAGAAAAGCCGCCGGATCGAGATTCTGCTGTTTGATCATCAGGGTGGCCAAGGAGCGCTCGCGCTGCTGGCCGAGCACTTTACGGCGCACGTCCTTAAGCGGTAGCGCCGAGGTCTTGAAGCACGACACCGGAAATTTCATCCGGGTAAAGGCCACCGCATCGACCTGCTGGCGAGCGATGCCGGCGATCCGCAGCACCTCATCAACCGACTGCAGATTGAAAAAACCGCCATCGTTCTTGACCCGGTTCAGCCGCTCTTCCTTGCAGAATGCCACCAACGTGTCGTCGGCAAACAGGCAGGCGCCTGCATCATGGCCTGTGTGAATGCCCAAGATATACATACACTACTTCTTCCTTGATTACAGAGTCGGCTAAGGCCGTCTTAATCGATGTTGATTTAGTTTATGGGTTGTAGGGTGGGCAACCGCGAAGCGTTGCCCACCCTGGATATTTCGGCCAATTGGTGGACAAGCTACGCGTTGTCCCCCTACGATCCTTCGCGAATTTTTTCGACAATAGCGGTGGTTGAGCTGTTTGCCACCAAACCCAGCACCCGCACTTCGCCACCGTAGGCGGTGACTATTTCGGCGCCGACCACTTGCTCGATGCCGTAGTCGCCGCCCTTGACCAGCACGTCGGGCTTGACCGCACGCAACAGGTTTTCCGGGGTGTCTTCGCTGAAGCTGACCACCCAATCGACCGCGCCCAAACCAGCCAGCACGGCCATGCGCCGATCCACCGAGTTGATCGGCCGACCTGGGCCTTTCAGGCGGCTGACCGAGGCGTCGTCATTGACCGCCAGCACCAGCCGGTCGCCTTGGGCGCGGGCCTGCTCGAGGTAGCTGACGTGGCCGGCATGCAGAATATCGAAGCAGCCATTGGTGAAGACGATTTTCTCGCCGTGGGCGCGGGCATCGCCGATGCTGCACAGCAACTGTTCCAGGCTCAATACCCCACGCTCGGAGCCCTGCTCGCGCTGCACCGCGCGGCGCAGTTCCGGCGCGCTGATGGCGGCGGTACCGAGTTTACCGACCACTATGCCGGCGGCCAGATTGGCCAGGGCCACGGCTTGCGGCAGCTCTTCTCCGGCCGCCAGGCTGGCGGCCAGGGTGGAGATCACCGTATCGCCGGCACCGGTGACGTCAAAGACTTCGCGGGCGCGGGCCGGCAAATGCAGGGCCGGATGCTCGGGGCGCAACAGAGTCATGCCGTGCTCGCCACGGGTCACCAGCAAGGCGCCCAGCTCCAGCTCACGCATCAGCTGCGCGCCCTTGGCGACGAGCTCGGCTTCATCGGCGCAAGCACCGACTATCGACTCAAACTCATGCAGGTTAGGTGTGATCAGGCTGGCGCCGCGGTAGATGGAAAAATCCTTACCCTTGGGGTCGGCCAATACCGGGATGCCGCGCGCACGGGCGGCCTGCACCAGCACCTGATGGTTCTGCAGCGCGCCCTTGCCGTAATCCGACAACACCAGCACCTTGACCCCGGCCAGCAGACTTTCAACTGTCGCAGCGATGGCTGGCGCATCGGTATTGAATGGCTGCTCGAAATCCATCCGCAGCAGTTGCTGGTGACGGCTGATGACCCGCAGTTTGACGATGGTCGGCTGGCTAGGGATCTGCTGAAAATGCGCCGCAACGCCGGCTGCCGCCAAGCTGTTGCTTAGGCTGGTGGCCGCCTCGTCCACCCCGGTAACCCCGATCAACAAAGCCGGCGCGCCGAGGGCGGCGATGTTCAGCGCGACGTTGGCGGCGCCGCCCGGACGGTCCTCGATCTGCTCGACCTTGACCACCGGCACCGGCGCCTCCGGCGAGATCCGCGAAGTGCCGCCATGCCAGTAGCGGTCGAGCATGACATCACCGACCACCAAAACGGCAGCCTGATCGAAACGGGGCATGGACAACTTCATGGAGACTCCAGCTTTGGACCAGCAGCGTGGGACACGTGTGGCGCGGCAAAAACGGCGCGAATCATAACATGGGTGAGCAAATTGGGAGGCTTGGGGTGGACAACCGCGAAGCCTTTGCTAGCGGCTGCTAGATATGGCTTTTACATCCGCCCTGGACTGATGGGGATATACGCTGTGGCCAACGCTTCGCGGGTGACCACCCTACAAATGCCGGACCCAGAACAGCTCATGGCGGCGCACAGCTTTACGCATGAACTCGTTGTCGCCGGTCGCCGGCCAACGGCGGCCCAGCAACAGCTGCTGGATCAGCCGACGCAGACGCTTTTTAACCGGCAGCGAGCCTTGCAAATCGTGCTGCATCTGCAGCGCCATGGTCTTATCCAATTGCTGCTCGGCACTCAGGCTCGGGCTCCACAGGCCATCGGCCGGCAA
>JAURXE010000239.1 GCA_030654635.1 Pseudomonas sp. | reverse complement strand
GCAAATTGCTGGGCGCAGGCAGCCAACAGATACTCGACTTCGGCCGCGCTGATGCAAGCATCGGTGTTCAGCCCCTCGGCGTGATCCAGATCGGTGGTGCCAATCACGGTCGCGCCTTCCCAGGGGAAAACAAACACTGGCCGGCCATCGGCGGCGTGCATAAAGCTCAAGGCATGGGCCAGCGGCAAGCGCCAGGCCGGCAGTAGCAAATGGCTGCCGCGCAACGGGCGAATATGTTCCAGGCCGGTTTTGCGCCGCAGTTCATCGGCCCAGGCGCCGGTGGCCTGGGCCACGGCGCGGCTGCGCAAACTAAACTGCTGACCGGTTTCGGCGTCTTCGACCAGAACCCCGACCACCACCTCGCTCTCGCGTAGCAGTTCGACCACCCGCAAGCCATTGACCGCTACGCCGCCGTCGCCACGGGCCTCGCCGAGTACGCGCAGCACCAGCCGGGCGTCATCGGTGACCGCATCAAAAAACTGGGTGGCACCGAGCAGCCCCTCATCACGCAAACCCGGCAGCAAATAGCGCAACTGCTGCAGCGGGTAATACAGATGATTACGCTTGCCGGCCAGGGCGTCATACAGCGCCAGCAAACCGCCAAACACCTTGGGGCCGGGGAAGCCGCCGCGATAATGCGGAAAGATAAAACTCAAGGGTTCGACCAGTCCGGCCGCCTCGGTCAGCAAGCGCTGACGCTCGCGCACCGAGTCGCGGGTCAGGGCCAGCTGACCCTTGGCGATATAACGCAGACCGCCATGGACCATCTTCGAGGAGCGACTGGAAGTGCCCCAGGCAAAGTCGCGCTGTTCGATCAGCAGGCATTTCCAGCCGCGCCGCGCCGCTTCGCGCAGAATCCCGGCGCCACTGATGCCGCCGCCGACCACGATCAGATCCCAGTCAGTGGCAGCCAGTTCGGGCAACGCCTGGGCGCGCCACGCGGCATTCCAGCGGCTGTCTTGCACAAGAGCAGTCATGTTCAATCCTGCAACAACACGCCGGGGTTCAGGCGCCCATCCGGGTCGAAATGCACGGCCATAGCCTTGATGGCGGCCATGCCCAGCTCGCCCTTCTCCACCGGCAAGTAGGAGGCGTGATCGCGACCAACGCCATGCTGGTGGCTGATGGTCCCGCGATTATTGGCGATGGCGCTACACGCGGCGTGCTTGAGTTTCTGCCAACGTTCGAAGGTGCCGGCATAGGTGCTGGCCGGGCGGAACACGTAGCTGGTGTAGATGCTCGAACCTTCGCCATAGACGTGGGACAGGTGGGTGAACACATGCACCTGCTCGCCCTCGGCGCTCAAGCCGTCACGCAAACTGGCTTCCAGCTTGTTCAACAGGTTATCGACGTTCGACCAGTCGGTGGCGGTTTCCAGGGTGTCCACCGCGTAACCGGCCTCCCACAAACCATGGCGCAGGTACGGGAAGCGGAAACGGCCTTCGGCCCACTTGTTGCCCAGCAAGGTGCCGGTAAACACCCCGTCGTAACTCTTCAGGAGCTTCTTGGCCTGCTTGAGCGAGGCGGCGTTCTGCTGGCGATTGCCGGTGACGCCGAAAGTCAGCATGCACTTGCCGGCACCTGCGCCGCGCAAGCTGAGGTATTTCTCCAGCAGGGCGATCTGCCCCGGATGACCGGCCAGGGCCAGCTGGGTTTGGGTTTCGATAGCGTTGGAGACGCGCAACATCGACAACGGCACCCGCGCCTGGGTCAGGTTACGCACCGCCAGCAAGGCCTGCGGCCAGGACGGCAAGAACACCGCATAGAAACGCTCCTGCTCGGCCAGGCGGGTGACCCGCACCTTGACCTCGGAGACTATGCCGAAGCGCCCTTCCGAACCCATCACCAACTCGCGCAGATCGGGACCGGCGGCAGAGGCCGGGAAAGTCGGAATCTCCAGAGTGCCGGCAAAAGTCTCCAGCTTGCCGCCGGCGAACACCTGCTCGATACGCCCATAACGCAGCGATTGCTGGCCGCTGGAGCGGGTCACCACCCAGCCGCCGAGGGTAGACAGCTCCCAGGACTGCGGGAAATGCCCGAGGGTGTAGCCACGGGCGCGCAACTGACTTTCGACTTGCGGGCCATTGGCGCCGGGGCCGACGGTGGCGATCTGGCTTTGTTCATCCAGTTCAAGCAAGCGGCTCATGCGCTCCAGCGACAGGCACAGCACCGCTTTGTCGCCGGCTTGCGGATTGATATGGCCGGCCACCGAGGTACCACCGCCGTAGGGAATCAGCAGCACATCATGGCTAACGGCCCAGACCATCAGCTGGCGGATTTGCTCGGCGGTTTCCGGGTAGGCGACGCCATCGGGAAACACACCA